>JABMOJ010000066.1 GCA_013204195.1 SAR86 cluster bacterium | reverse complement strand
TCAGTAAGTACCTGGTTCATCAACGAGCTACCCACTTCATGGCGCAACGCACTTTCAGTCGCTTGATAGAGGCTTTCGTCGGGGTCGCGAACTCGCAACAGATATTCCGATACATCGCTGACCACATATTGTACTGACATCTTAACGATTACGATGTTCTCGTCTTCCGTCAGCATCTCCGAATCATGGGGTCTGGATCTCACCCGCGTCACATTGGTTGATAGTACCTTATCAATCAGTGGCGGATTCCAGTGTAGTCCGGGACGTAGTATCTCATCTTGGACTTTACCAAAACGCAGAACGACACCACTTTCTTGCTGGTCAATGGTGTAGATACCCGCAAAACCCCAGACCGCGAGTAAAACCAGCACCACCAAGGCAAAAATATTTTTGCTGAACGCCGGCGCACTCGCCCCACCGCTACCACCGCTACCACCGCCCTTTTTACCACCGAACATCTCACTGAGATTATTCTGCAACTTCCGAAAGGCTTCATCCAGATCCGGCGGACCTTGATCATCCCGCTTGCCCCAGGGATCTTTGTCTCCCTGATTACCGCCACCAGGCTCATTCCAGGCCATAAAATCTCTCCGTTGGTGTTTCCCTTAAGGGAAAACGTGCATTTTCCCACTATTGAACACAATAATCATGTGCCGATTTTACTTAAATGTCTTCCGTCCCCACTATCGCCTGCAAAGTTGCAGGACTAAGTAGCCGCTTACCCAGCCGCTCCAGACTAGCCCGCTCGATCCGCAACTGCAAATTCATGGTTCCGTCGGCCTGCGTTTCCTCAGCCAAAACTGCGCCCAAGGCAAATAGCTCGGCGCGCAATTGCCCCTCATGAGGCTCTAGGTGGACTGTCGTCTCTATCACCTGCTGTCCCAGCAACTCACTGATGGCGCCCACCAGTAAATCGACGCCAGCGCCAGTGAGACTAGAAACCCACACTCTTACTGGCAAACCATCGGCGCCACGGTCGACCCTCGGCACCTCTTCAATCAGATCAATTTTGTTATACACGAGCAACTGCGGCACCCCATCAGCATCGATCTCTGCCAGAACGCCATTGACCTCGTGCATCTGGTGATCTTTCTCGGCCGAGACCGCATCAACCACGTGCAGCAACAGGTCAGCCTGCTCAACCTCTTCTAATGTGGCGCGAAACGCCTTGACGAGACCATGGGGTAAACTACGAATGAATCCGACCGTATCTGTCAAAATCGCCTTGCCGATAACCGGCAACTCGAGTTGCCGCAATGTTGGATCAAGGGTCGCAAACAGTTGATCGGCCGCGTGTACATGGGCATCGCACAGACGATTAAACAAGGTTGACTTCCCCGCATTGGTATAGCCCACCAAGGACACCGAACGGATATCGGCTCGAACCCGGGAGCGCCGATTTTGCGTGCGCTGCTTGCGAACCTTATCGAGTTGCTGATTGATATGCTTGACTCGCGCCCGCAGAATTCGCTGGTCGGACTCAAGCTGAGTTTCGCCCGTACCGGTAACACCCATTGAGCTTCCCTGGCCACGCCCGGAGCCGCCCCGCTGCCGATCTAGGTGAGTCCAGCCACGCACTAGTCGAGTCGACATATGCTGTAACTGCGCCAGCTCAACCTGGAGCTGACCTTCGTGGGTCCTGGCCCGCTGCCCGAATATATCCAGAATTAGACCGGTCCGACCAATCACTCGACGCTCGAGGGCGGCTTCAATATTACGTTCTTGAGTCGGACTCAGATCTTGGTCGAAAATAACCAATTCCGCCTCGCAGGTCTCTGCTAGGTCGCGCAGCTCCTGCAGCTTACCAGAGCCCACATAGGTTTTTGGGTGCGCACTGCGGCGTTTAACATGAATGCAGGCCGCCGGCACGAGCCCAGCAGACAACACCAGCTCGGTAAACTCCGCTGCTGACGAATCTGCTTCGACCAAGTGCACCAGCAGTGCTTGGGTACCCGCTTCGGGTCTTTCAAACCACAAATTTGTTACTTCCGCGCAATGGTTAAGTCTCTGAGTCGTCTGACTCGTCGTCGCCTGTGATTGTGGGTATATTAACGTTATGTGCTGGCACTACCGTAGAGATCGCCGATTTATAAATCATTTGACTGACCGTACTGCGCAACAGAATGACGAATTGGTCAAAGGCTTCAATCTGACCCTGAAGCTTTATTCCGCTGACCAGATAGATTGATACCGGGACGCGGTCTTTTCTTAGTGCATTCAAGAAGGGGTCTTGTAACGATTGCCCTTTTGGCATGGTGCTCTCCTACCGTGTCTCGCTGCAAATCAAGGCGCAGCATTAATGCCGATGATAAAATGCCCGACTCCACCTAAACGAAGGCAGCAGTCAGCCGTGGCACAACCGACTTGGGTTAAATTAACTTAGTCCGACCTATATGATGCTGGCCCGAAGTATTTTCAAGGCCTGATCGACATTAGGAGCGTCAATTTGTTGCAATGCGATCCAGCCTCTAAGCCAAGTATATTGTCGCTTCGCGAGCTGACGCGTCGCGATGACCCCTCGATCTCGCATCTCATCATAAGACAGCGCACCCTCAAGGTAGTCCCAGACTTGTCGATAGCCTACTGATCGCAAGGCCGGCAAGTCATTGGACAGAGACTCCCGCCGCCTCAAACTGCGAACTTCCTCAACAAAACCCAGATCAAGCATCTGCTGAAATCGCTCAGCGATCAATTTATGCAGCGCCAATCGGTCGGGAGGTACTATGGCGAGCTCACAACATCGATAAGGCAGGACGCTCATTGGTTGCACACTATGCCAGTCGGTCATTGATCGACCCGTAATCTCATAAACTTCCAGGGCCCGAGACAGACGTTGCGGGTCGTTCACGTGAATACGCTGGGCTGAGACCGAATCTACCTCCGCCAAACGTCGATGAACTGCCGCCCACCCCTGCTCGCTGGCGAGCAGGGCAATATCCGCTCGCACTTGTGGATTCGCTGCCGGCAAATTGGCCAAACCAGCCTTTAATGCCTTGAAATACAACATTGTTCCACCCACTAACAGTGGGATTTTGCCGCGCGCGGTGATATCTGCCATCGCGGTCAGCGCCGCCGACCGGAATTCGGCGACCGAGTAGGGCTCAGAAGGCTCACGGATATTCACCAAATGGTGGGGATACTGCGCCAGGGTCGCCTTATCCGGTTTCGCCGTACCGATATCCATATGGCGGTACACCAGCGCCGAATCAACGCTGATAATTTCCACCGGCAGCCTATCCGCCAGCTCAAGGGCCAACGCCGATTTGCCAGAGGCGGTCGGCCCCATCAGGAAGATAGCGGGTGGTTGATCGGGAGGACTCAGAATCATTGCCCGCGCATGAACAGCTTGTTGAGCTCGTCGATGGATTGTTCGGTCCAGGTCGGGCGACCATGATTACACTGGCCGCTGCGCTCAGTGGCCTCCATGTCCCGCAGCAAGGCATTCATCTCGGGAATAGAGAGCCTTCGGTTCGCCCGCACCGAGCCATGACACGCCATGGTCGATAGCAGCTCGTCTCGATGTTGCTGAATCCGCGCGGTGGTACCGTACTCGGCCAGGTCAGCCAGCACATCACGAACCAGCTGCCCGGCATTCTCCTTGCGCAACATGGCGGGAATACTCCGCACCATAATCGACTCATCAGACACGCGCTGTAACTCGAAGCCAAAATCCGCCAGCTGCGCGCTGTGCTCTTCCGCCATCAGGCACTCTTTCTCACTCATTACCACTGAGACGGGCACGAGCAGTGGCTGCATTTTCAAACCCTCGGCATCCGTCGCTTGCTTGAGACGCTCATAAGTAATGCGCTCATGTGCCGCATGCATATCAACAATAATCAGACCATGGGCATTTTGAGCAAGAATAAACACGCCGTGGAGTTGCGCTACCGCATAACCCAGCGGCGGTACATCTTCACCCTCAGGCAGCGCTTCACCTTCGGGCCACGCGGTATCGAGCATTTGCCCATAGGGCTGCAGCTGCTCACGAACAAAACCCGGACGAGCTGGCCCGGAAAACATCATCGACCGCTGAGTTGGCGTCGGCTGCTGCGAACCACCGCCTAGATAAGGGGCCTGTCCCGCGCCGCCAAAGCCCCCGTCTGCAGCACCCGCTGCTGACGGGCTCATTACCTGCGAACCGACACCGGCTTGCGGACGAACGTCAGCCAGAGCCCGATGAATCGCACTAAAGAGAAAGCTATGTACATCACGACCATTACGGAACCTGACCTCATGCTTGGTCGGGTGAACATTGACATCAACCAGGCGCGGGTCGAGCGACAAAAATAACGCGTACACTGGCTGCCGACCATGGAATAGCACATCCTGATAAGCTTGCTTAATCGCATGGGTAACC
>JABMOJ010000065.1 GCA_013204195.1 SAR86 cluster bacterium | reverse complement strand
GGTGATAGAGGGTGTCATACCGTTTCTTTATCCGAAGCGTTGGAAAGCGTTGGTTGCGGTGCTGGCGACCATTGATGACCGAGCGATGCGTCTGATGGGTCTTGGCAGCATGTTGATCGGTACGACGCTGTTGTACCTGATCAATTAGATATTTTTTGTAGAGGTGAAAGATGAATATTAGTGACCGTTGGTTGCTACCTGACGGTATCGATGAGGTACTGCCGCCCGAGGCCTTGAACCTTGAGCGCGTTCGGCGCCGGCTGCTCGATATCTTTGCTGTCTGGGGCTATGACTATGTGATTCCGCCGATGGTGGAGTTTCTGGAGTCATTGCTCACGGGCACAGGCCGTGACCTGGATCTCAAGACCTTCAAAATCACGGATCAGATGTCTGGGCGAATGATGGGTATTCGCGCGGATATTACGCCCCAGGTTGCTCGAATCGACGCGCATAGTCAGAACAAAAAAGGTGTGGCACGATTTTGTTACGCCGGCACCGTATTGCACGCTCAGGCGAACAATATGCTCGCCTCACGGGCGCCATTGCATGTCGGTGCCGAGTTGTTCGGTGACTCGGGGAGTCCCGCTGATCTGGAGATTGTGAGCCTAATGGTCGAGTCCCTGCATGGTCTGGGTATGCCGTCGGTGGTGATAGAATTAGGTGATGTCGGTATTTTCAGGCTGCTGGTTCAGCAGTTTAAAATCTCCCCTGAGACAGAAGAGAAGCTCTTTGCGCTGATCCAAAAAAAGGCGATGGTTGAGCTCGAAACTTGCGTCCAGGAACTGGATTTGGATGCCGGTCACAAGCAAATCATACTTGAATTACCGGGTCTTTGCGGTAACTCAGGGGTGCTTGCTCGAGCTGAGGCCGTCTTCGGCGGTTATCCGCAGATTATGCAGCGCTTGGCGAGTCTCGGGGAGGTCGCTCGAGGTGTTGAGTCGCGGTTCAGCGGGATTCAAATTTATTATGACTTGAGCGAACTACGTGGTTATAACTACCATACGGGTATCGTCTTCGCCGCGTATCTGGGTGAAGCTCGGCGCCGAGTCGCGCAAGGTGGTCGCTACGATAGTATCGGTAGTGTCTTTGGTCGTGATCGTGGTGCCACCGGTTTCGATGTAGACGTGAAGACCCTGGCAAAATTTTCGACGACCACTGAGGCCAAGCGCCCGGTTGTGATCGCAGAACCGGGCGCGGGGATTGATGACCTGCCCCGTTGGGAGAAGATTCGTGAGCTACGCACAGCGGGCTATATTGTGCTTGAGTCAGGCAAACAGACAGTGCCTCACGATTTTAGTTTGAACCAATACGATGGTGAGTGGCAGCTCACCAAAACTCACTAGCAAGATCGACAGAGTAATGAACAATGGGTAGTAATGTTGTAATCATAGGCACTCAATGGGGTGACGAAGGCAAAGGCAAGGTAGTGGATCTGCTGACTGTGCGCGCTGCCGCTGTCGCCAGGTTTCAGGGTGGCCACAACGCGGGTCATTCGCTGGTTGTGAACGGTAACAAGACAGTCCTGCACCTGATTCCCTCGGGGATACTGCATCCCCAGGTTCAGTGCCTGATCGGTAATGGGGTCGTGTTTTCAATTCCAGCGTTTTTTGAAGAAGTCAAAATGCTGGAAGACGCCGGTGTCAATGTTCGCGATCGACTCATGGTGAGCCAGGGCTGCCCGTTGATTCTGCCGCATCATATTGCCCTGGATCAGATCCGTGAGACGGTTCGCGGTAATCAGAAAATTGGCACCACAGGTCGCGGAATTGGCCCTGCCTATGAAGATAAGGTGGCCCGGCGAGGCTTGAGAGTCAGTGACTTGTATCAGCCGGAGCAGTTCAAGGCATCGCTCACAGAGCTCATGGATTATCATAATTTCGTCCTAAAAAACTATTACAATACTAAGACCGTCAGTCTTGAAGAAACCCTGGATGCGTCATTGGCATGGGCGGAAGAGTTGCGCCCCATGGTCGGTGATGTCGTTGCTCGGCTCGGACAGCTACAGAGCGATAGCGCTAACATCTTGTTCGAGGGTGCGCAGGGTGCCTTGCTGGATATCGACCAGGGTACTTACCCATTTGTTACCTCGTCAAATACCACTGCCGGGACTATCAGTAGTGGCTGTGGTGTGGGCCCCTTGGATCTGGACTATATCCTCGGCATTACCAAGGCTTACACGACACGAGTGGGTTCAGGGCCTTTTCCGACTGAGCTGTTTGATGCGGTCGGTGCCCAGTTGGGGAAGCGCGGTAATGAGTTCGGGTCGACGACGGGTCGGCCGCGCCGTTGCGGCTGGTTTGATGCTTGTGCGTTGAAGCGGTCTATTCAGGTGAATAGCCTGTCCGGCCTGTGTATCACTAAGCTAGATGTGCTTGATGGTCTGGACACTGTTTCATTGTGCACCAGCTACGATGAGACGGATCCCCTGAATCCCCAGCCAGTGTACGAGGTTCTGCCTGGCTGGCAGGAAAGCAGTGTTGGTGTGCAACAGATTGAGGATTTGCCAGCCAATGCTCGGGCCTATCTGAATCGGATCGAAGAGATCTGCGGCGTCCCTATCGACATGATTTCAACGGGCCCCGATCGACAAGATACGATTGTGCTGCGAGACCTGTTTCCCGTATAGCGGACGGCTGCTGGGTTCGTTGCAGCGCCGTCGGTCCGTATCAATGCGGTTACTGTTCACCCCGGGGCATGGACTTGCGCAGCATCGGGTCAAAGCCCGAGGCGACCCACTCGCCTTGGGCGGTGTTCCAGTGAGAGAAAAATCGCCGAGTACCAGCGTCTGGGTGCAGTGCGAGCCGCTCGGGAAAAAGATTCCAATTGGTCAGAGGTGGTGAGGGTGCCCGAATATATTTGTTGGTGGTGGGCAGAGCGCTGGGTAGCCAGCCACCGCGGGCATAATACTGGTGCCAGGTTCGACGTGATCTGATGCCATCACCATCCAGACGGGTATGAAAGGTCGCAGTGTCATACAAGATGCAGGTGCCAGCGGTGCCATACAGCGGGATCTCTGTGTAGTCTTCGCCAAGCTCCGCAAAGGCTTCCTTCAGGGTTTCAAACCGGTTGCTGCGCGGCACGACACAAAAAGAAGGCGTGCCGGGTTCCACGTCGGTGAGATAGTGGATGGCGCATAACCAGTCGCAAGGCATATACGGGCGGCGCACCAAGCGGTCTGCGAGAGCCTCGTCGTGATGAAAATTCATGGTGCCGACGCCGGCGTTCAAAGGAGTCTCTCTGAAGTTGAACTCGCTGAAGCGCGCCTGTTGCTCGCCACCAAGCAAGCTTGAGACGACCGGGAAGGCACCTGGATGGCGAGTGAAGCGGTCGAGCTCTGGATGGTCCAGCAGTGGCTGCGAGAAAATCAGACCCTGATTGCGATGATGGGGTTTACGTCTTTCGCCTAATCCCCAAGCATCTGGTTTTGTTTGTTGGGTGTGGTTGAAAAACTGGTTGAGAAAGCTCAAATCGGCGGTGCTTAAGCAGTCTCTTAAGACCACGAACCCGTTGTCGGCGAAATAAGTACAGGCTGCTTGTTGTTCGTTTTGCGGGTTAAAGGCTGGCGGTGGTGTTTTGCTGATACGGCCAAACCCTTGGGCCGCATGGCTGTTATCGCCGGCAAGGTTTTCCTGTTGTTGGAGCTTTATGGGCATTTTTAGCGGCCTCGTTAGGGTAAATTGGCTGCGGTCCGGGTCAAATCACGGATTAGGCCGGCTGACCAGGCGACAATCTGGTGGTTACTCAGTATCATGCGCACCAAAAGGGCACGTCAAGTCAATTGATGAGCTCGCCAATAGTAAGATAATAGCGAGCCTTGTTGAGTGGGCTTGTCAGGTCGGCCTCGCCTGTCGGCGAAGAGCGTGTGTCGGCAAAGTGCCTGTATCGGCAAAGTGCCTGTATCGGTAAAGTGGCGGTGCCAGGAAAATGCTGGCACAGATTTTCACGACAGATGATCACAACAGATGATCACGATAGACTGTTACTGCTGAATATTAAGACAGATTACTAAGAGAGGGTTATAGCGAAGCGCTACCGACCCATAACGACTAAAGGCACCGTGGCAGCTGGGTACTACGGATAAAAAACCATAAGTCCCTAGGGAATTATGGTGCCGAGGAGAGGACTTGAACCTCCACGCCCTTGCGAGCACTAGCACCTGAAGCTAGCGTGTCTACCAATTTCACCACCTCGGCAATGAGGCGCGGAAGATTACTAAGGCCTATCATTGCTGTCAATCATACTCTGGTATTGAATGATGAAAAAAGATCCATTTCAACATCGCGAAGCGCGAAACTACGCTGAACCCATCGCCAGTCGAGAGCATATTCTCGCCTGCATGGAGCAAGCCGGTGAGCCCATGGGCTTTAAAGAACTGGCGAAAACACTGGCTCTAGAAGCTGAAAGCCAGCGGGACGCCTTGCAAAATCGGCTTCGGGCCATGGTCCGAGATGGTCAGCTGGTGTTTGACCGGCGCAATATCTTCGCCATCGCCAGTAAGATGGAGTTGATTACCGGTAAAATCTCCGCTCATTCTGATGGCTATGGCTTTCTTGTCACGCCGAAGGGCGAAGAGGACGTGTTTCTCTCCGAGCGGCAAATGCACAAGGTCTTCCATGGTGATATTGCTCAGGTTCGAGTCGGCGGCAAGGATCGGCGCGGCCGCCTGCAGGGCGATATTGTTGAAGTTGTCCAGCGTAATACCGATCAGCTCGTGGGGCGGGTATTCCACGAAGGGGCCTTATGTTTTGTTGACCCCCTAAATAATCGTATTAATTTCGATATTCTACTGCCGGCGGTCAAAGTTGATCAGCAGCCAGAAGGTCAGATCGTTGTCGTCAAGGTGCTTGAGCACCCCAAAGGTCATGGCCATGTGACCGCTGAAATTGTTGAAGTCCTGGGTGAGCAGCTGACGCCAGATATGGAAGTGGGTATTGCCTTGCGGAACCACGACATACCCGTTGATTGGACTGAAGAAGTAGACGCCTTGGTGGATCGCATGCCAAGCCAAGTCAGAGAAAAGGATCTGGTGGGTCGTCAGGATCTGCGCGAACTGCCGTTTGTGACCATTGATGGTGAAGATGCGCGAGACTTCGACGATGCGGTGCTCTGTGAGCCGAAATCTCGAGGTGGCTGGCAATTGCGGGTGGCGATCGCCGATGTGGCGCACTACGTGGAAGTAGGTTCGGCGCTGGATCAGGCGGCATTTGCTCGTGGTACCTCGGTGTATTTCCCGCAATATGTGGTGCCGATGCTGCCAGAAAAGCTGTCGAATGGCCTGTGTTCACTCAATCCCTATGTTGACCGACTGGTTATAGTCTGCGATATGCAGATCTCCGCCAAAGGGCGGGTCACAGCGTACAAATTTTATGAGGCAGTGATCCGTTCAGCCGCGCGTCTGACCTATACCGATGTCGCCGGTCTGATCAATTCGCCCTCAGAGGCCTTCGATCATCCAGAGTTGATCCCGAAGCTGCTGGATTTGCGCGATTTATTTGATGTCTTGATGGAGAAGCGCCACGAGCGCGGTGCCCTTGAGTTCGAATCCACAGAGTTGCAATTTTTCTTTGATGAGAAGGGTAGTGTCAGCTCCATTTCACCTCGTAGCCGAAATATCGCCCATCGCATCATCGAAGAGTGCATGCTTTGCGCCAACGTTTGTGCCGCGCAATTTATTGTGAAGCACGGCAAGCCGGGGCTGTTTCGAGTTCATGAGCCGCCCACTGCCGAAAAAGTAGAGTTGTTGCGTGGTTTTCTGGGTCGCTTCAATGTCACCATGGAAGATAGCGAGAACCCCACAACCCGCGATTACCAACAGGTGATCAGTCAATTGCGGGAGAAGAAGAATAGCCACGTGTTACAGATGGCTTTGTTGCGCTCCATGAATCAGGCCGTTTACCAGCCTGAAAACAAGGGTCACTTTGGTCTGGGCTATAAGGAATACGCGCATTTCACCTCGCCGATCCGACGTTACCCTGACTTGCTGATGCATCGCCTCATCAAGAGCGTGATTCACGGCCCAACACTGAGTGATTGGATCTTGCGCTTCGGCAAGCCGGCTAAGGCCAGCTACTACCCCTATGAGGCCCTAGAGGTAATGGCGCTGGGTGAACATACGTCTTTGGTGGAGCGCCGTGCGGATGCGGCGGTTTATGAAGTGTTGGAGTGGATTAAGTGCGACTACATGAGTGATCGTGTTGGCGATATTCATGACGGCGTTATCATTGGCGTCGCCAAGTTTGGTTTTTTTGTTGAGTTGGTGGACGTTTTTGTGGAAGGCCTGGTCCATGTCAGCACGCTGGCTGGCGACTACTACCAATTTGATCAGCAGAGCCAGACGCTCGTGGGTGAGCGAACCGGGGTGACCTATGGGATGGGCGATACCGTCAGTGTCGAAGTTGCCCGAGTCAATGTGACAGAACGTAAAATGGATTTTGAGCTGATATCCCATGAGCCGCTGACTAGTCGCCGTAAGGCCCACAAAAATGTGGTCAAGGGCGGAGCCGGGTCTAGGTCGAAAACGAACGCTAAGTCTGGCTCAAAACATGACGGCAAGCCTCGACCAAAAGCCAAGGCCAAAGCTAAAGCTAAAGCCAAAGTTCAGGCGAATGACCAGCCGAAGTCTAAATCAAAGCCCAAGGCCAATCCCAAGCCCAAGCCCAAGCCCAAGGCGCCGTCTGATGTCAGCGCCGTTGAAAAAGTCGACGCGCCTAAGCGCAGGCGGCGCAAATGAAAGATGCTGCGGTTACAGATGTTCTGTTCGGCATTAATTCTGTGGAAAGCCGGTTGCTGGCAGGCAAGCAGGGGGTGCATACCCTCACGGTACGTGAAGGTCCTTTGTCTCGACGGGTCGAGGCTTTGGTCGAGCTGGCGGAGTCCGCTGCAATACCGGTACAGCGGGTTGCTGACAGAGCGTTAGATGAAATGACCAGTATCAGTCATCAAGGCGTCGCACTGACCGTGGCGCCAATGGTGATGCTTGGTGAGAAAGCCTTGGACCAGATTCTCGAGGCCAATACGGAAGGGTTGTTGCTCTTGGTCTTGGATGGAGTGACTGATCCGCGAAATTTTGGCGCCTGCCTGCGTAGCGCCGCGACGTTGGGCGTACATTGCGTGATAGTGCCGAAAGACAATAGCGCGCCGTTGAATGCCGCGGCTGCCAAAACCGCCTCGGGTGGGGCCTCTATCGTGCCAGTGGTGCAGGTAGTGAATCTGGTCCGCTGTATTGAGCAGCTCAAGCAACGAGGTATCTGGATCGTCGGGACGTTACTGGAAGCCGATCAGGCGATAGAGCAAGTAGATCTGAGCGGTAATGTGGCGATTGTCATGGGTTCCGAGGAGCGCGGGATGCGTGATCGAACAACCAAGGCCTGTGATTATCTCGTCAATATCCCTATGCCCTACGTGAACTTGGGTTTTAATGTTTCCGTGGCGACGGGCATTTGTCTGTATGAGGCGGTCCGGCAGCGCTTACATGCGGCACTGCCGTCTGTTTTGAGCGAGTAACGCCGAGGCTAAAAATAATAAAAACGAACAAGGTTTGAATTTCTGTCAGTGTATCGCTACAATGCGCCCCCAGTTTTCTCCTTGCTTCACCGCCGCGAATCTCGCGTGCTGGGAAGCATTAACCCGAAAGGAGTCTTGAATGAGACATTATGAAATAGTGTTTCTGGTGCACCCTGATCAAAGCGAGCAGGTCCCAGGAATGGTAGAGCGTTACTCCAACATGATTACCGACGGTGGTGGCCAGGTTCACCGCGTCGAAGATTGGGGTCGTCGTCAGTTAGCCTACCCGATCAACAAAATCCATAAAGCCCATTACGCCTTGCTCAATGTCGAATGTGGCAAAGAGGTTCTCGAGGAACTGAACACGGCTTTCCGCTTTAACGACGCTGTTTTGCGCAACCTGATCATGAGCCGTAAGGGTCCTGAGACGGAAGATTCGCCCATTATGAAGGTCGAGCGCGAGAGTCGCGAGCGTAAAGAGCGAGACGACGTACCGGCGCCTCGTGCTCCGGCGCCCGTGGCCGTTGAAGAAACAACAGCCGATTCAGAAGAAGTCAGCTAACCGGAGAGCGTCATGTCAAGATTTTATCGAAGAAGAAAGTTTTGCCGGTTTACAGCTGAAGGCGTAACCGAGATTGACTACAAAGATATCGAAATGCTCAAGCAATATGTCTCAGAGACAGGCAAGATCGTTCCGAGTCGTATTACGGGCACTAAAGCCAGATACCAGCGTCAATTGGCGAAAGCCGTTAAGCGTGCGCGTTATCTCGCTCTGATCCCTTTTACCGATGGGCACAAGTAAGTCGTCGTTATTTCAGACTTCCTGCTAAGTTTCCGCTAACTACTGAGAGCAATTAGCATGCGTGCCCTGGCTGAATTCGTGATGCGAGGTCGGCTTCAGGCGATGGCAGTCTGTGTCGGGCTAGCATTGCTACCGTTAGGTCATTGGTTTAGTGCGGCGATCGTTTGTTTGGTGCTGCTACGCAAGGGCGTCAATGAAGGGTTAATGCTGTTGCTGTTGGCATGTATCCCGCTCATCGGGCTGTATGTCACCACCGGTGACCCAGGTCCGTTGATGGGCCTGATGGGCATGGTTTGCCTGGCGTCGATCTTGCGCAGCACCCAATCTTGGGCGCTAGTGTTAGGTGCCGTGGTCGTTGTTGCAGGCGCCAGTAGTCTCATCTTTGAGTTACTGGTGGCAGAAGATTTGACGATGCTTGTGGAGTGGTACTTGAAGCTGACGGCTGATGGTAGTGCTCAACAAACTGATTCGGTCGAGACTCAGCAGCTGACGCGACAGGTGATTATGGGTTTGTTTGCCATGGGTCAGGCGTATGCCATGATCGGTTTTCTGGTTTTGGCGAGATCATGGCAGAGCCAGTTATATCATCCTGGCGGATTACAGACTGAGTTTCACCAGCTACGTATGCCGGCACCATTAGCCGCTGGCATTGTAGTGCTGCTGCTGGTCTGCGTTGTAATTGGTACGCCGCAAGCGTTGCGCTGGGTGCCGTTGTTAACGGTACCTTTGGTCATGGCGGCAATTGGCCTGGTGCACTGGCTGGTTGCCATGAAGGGGTTGTCCGGTCATTGGCTGGGTGGCTTCTATGTAGTGTTGATAATCATGTATCAGCTAGTTTCACCCTTGTTAGCATCGCTGGCATTGATGGATAGCTGGTTTGAATTGAGAAAGAAATTTCGATCTGATCGAGAGGTGTAAGATATGGAAGTTATTCTGTTAGAACGCGTTGCTAACCTAGGTGATCTGGGCGACAAGGTGACGGTCAAGTCTGGCTACGGGCGTAATTACCTGATGCCACAAAAGAAAGCTGTGCCAGCGACGAAAGAAAATGTTGCTTCTTTCGAAGTTCGACGGGTCGAGCTGCAAAAGTTGGCTGACGAGAAGTTGGCAGAATGCCGGGCTCGTGGTGCGAAAATCAGCGCCTTGGAAGTCACTATCACGGCTAAGGCCGGCGATGAAGGCAAGCTGTTTGGCTCAATCACTGTTCGCGATATCGTTGACGCGGTAGCGGCTCAAGGGTTTGAGCTAGAGAAGAGTGAAGTGCGTATGCCTGAAGGTCCGATCCGTGACCTGGGTGAGCATGAAGTTGATATCCACTTGCATACTGAAGTCAATGTGAAGCTCAAAGTCGGTGTCATCGCCGAGGCGTGATTGATGGCGTGATCCCGTAATGGCGTTTTAGACTGGCTGCCAAGCCAGGAGTCGCCGGAAACGGGATCAGGTTGGCCTCATACAAGTTCTGGAAGTGTGGGGGTCTTGCTCGAGAGGCGCCCGAGATATTTTGCTATTGAAAGTTTCTTTTCGCAGGGTACTCTATCCTACCTGGCTCATCCTTCAGCGCGGCGACACTTTTGGCTATAGCAACAGACGACATCAACACCGCGACCCTCAAGGTTCCCCCCCACTCGTTGGAGGCTGAACGGTCCGTTCTCGGCGGCTTAATGCTCGACGAGCAGGCGTTCGACCATATTTCAGGTTTGTTGACCGCCGAGGATTTCTATCGTGGCGATCATCGAGTGATATTTCGCTGCATGGCAAGCATGGCGGAACAGAACAAACCCCTTGATATCATTACCATCTCTGAGGCCTTGAGTGCTGTCAATGAGCTCAGCAATGTCGGTGGTATTGCCTACTTGTCTGATCTTGCCAACAGTATTCCCACCACCTCAAATATCCGCGCCTATGCCACCATTGTGGTTGAACGTGCCACCGTTCGTAAGCTGATCTCGGTCGCCCATGAGATTGCCGATAGTGGTTTTAATCCCGACGGTCGCGATAGTGCGACGCTGATCGATCTGGCGGAATCCAAAGTTTTCCAAATCGGCGATTCGCGGCCCTCAAGCGGAGGCCCTCAGCCAGTACGTAGTGTTCTGACCAAGGCTGTTGAGCGCATCGATGAGTTGTTTCAAACCAAAGGCTCGCTGACGGGACTGAGCACAGGCTTTCGTGATATCGATGAAATGACCATGGGCCTGCAGAAGGGTGACCTGGTGATTGTCGCTGGACGACCATCCATGGGGAAGACCAGTTTCGCGATGAACGTTGCAGAAAATGCCGTGATAGCCGGTGACAAGCCAGTCTTGGTGTTTAGTATGGAGATGCCAGCGGATTCATTGATCATGCGTATGCTGTCGTCTCTCGGGCGAATAGACCAATCAAAAATTCGAAGCGGACAGTTGAGCGACGAAGACTGGCCAAGACTCACATCAGCGGTCACGTTGTTGAACGACAAGCCGTTGTTTATCGATGATTCCTCGGCCCTATCGCCCAATGAAATTCGCTCTCGATGTCGACGGATTGTCCGTGAACACGGTCCTATCGGCTTGATCGTGGTGGACTATCTGCAATTGATGCAGGTGACGGGCGGCTCGGAGAATCGAGCGACAGAAATCTCTGAAATTTCTCGTGGGCTGAAGGGGATAGCCAAGGAGTTTGAGTGTCCGTTGGTTGCTCTGTCTCAGCTCAACCGAGGTCTGGAGCAGCGACCCGACAAGCGTCCGATCATGTCTGACCTGCGAGAGTCTGGCGCCATCGAGCAGGATGCGGATGTTATTCTGGCGATCTATCGAGACGAGGTTTATCACGACGACGCCGAAAAAGGCGTCGCTGAGGCGATTATCCTGAAACAACGAAATGGTCCTATTGGTCGCAAGAAGCTGGCGTTTATTGGCCAGTACACCAAGTTTGAGGATCTGGCTCAGGGTTATGATGATTACATGTATGAGTAGCCTCTATGAGTCGCTCGGATGAGCCACTCATATGCGGCGCTTCTATGAGTAACTTCTGTGAGTAGCTTCTATGAGTAGTTCGCCCATCGCGAGAATCCACGTTCGAGGGATTCAACACAATCTCGATCTTGCCCGCGCCTGTTCGCCCCATAGTCAATTGTTGGCGATGGTCAAAGGCAACGCCTACGGGCATGACATGCTGGGTCTGGCATCTCGCCTGCAAAGGGTCGACGCTTTTGGTGTCGCTCGAGTTGCTGAAGGCCAACAATTGCGTGCCCAGGGTGTCAAGCAGCCCATTATTGTGTTGCATGGCTTTAACGACCTGCAAGAACTCGAGGCTTGTCGACAAGCTGCGCTGACGCCGACCGTGCATAGCCAGTATCAGCTCGATCTGTTGTCCGATCAGGGCAGTCGCGACCTGCCGGTCTGGCTCAAGCTCGATACAGGCATGCACCGGTTAGGATTTTCGCCGGTGGCGTTTCAGGCCATCATCACCAGTGGCGAATTCAATGTGACCTGCGTCTTGAGTCACCTCGCCAACGCTGAGCGTCTTGCGCATCCAGAAAATAGTGCCCAGTTGGCATTGTTTGAGGCCCTAACCAAAGACTTGGGCATACCTCGCAGTCTGGCAAATTCAGGGGCTATCCTCGGTTGGCCTGAGAGTCATTATGACTGGATTCGCCCAGGCATTATGCTTTATGGCAGTTCTCCGGCGAACAATAATGTGGCTGACTTACGTCTGGCGATGACCCTGACAGCACCGGTGCTCTCGGTTAAGGCCGTGGCAGCGGGAGAGACGATTGGTTATGGCAGTATCTGGCGCGCGCCGAAAAATACCCGTATTGCAGTGTTGGGCATCGGCTATGCTGATGGTTATCCACGGGAAGTCCCGGTGCAAATGCCGGTTTGGATCAATGGCCAGCGGCGACCGATTGTAGGCCGAGTTTCCATGGATACCTTGATGGTGGATGTGGGTGACCTGCCGACAGCTCCCAATGAGCGAGCCGAGATGTGGGGCCGGGCACTACCGGTCGATGAAGTGGCAGCATTAGTGGGCTCCATTGGCTATACCCTGATGTCCGGTCTGACCGCCAGAGTGCAGCGTGAATTGGTTGATGAGTAAGCGCCCACTAACGGCAGAGACTGATAATTTTCAATCAAACGGACAATACAGGCGGCACTGATGGCCAAGTCAAAAACAGTTTATGTCTGCAGTGATTGTGGCTCTGAATACGCCAAATGGCAGGGACAGTGTGGTGACTGCAAGGCATGGAATACCATGACTCGGCTGTCGATTGAAGATACGGCTCGCAGCGCCAGAAAGCAGGGTTTTGCGGGCCAACTGGCCGCTGCCAGTATTCTTGGCGAGGTGTCAGCTCAGGATGTGCCGCGGCTGGCCACCGGTTCTGGTGAGTTTGATCGTGTGCTGGGGGGTGGTCTAGTGCCCGGTTCGGCGGTGTTAATCTCCGGCAGCCCAGGGGCTGGCAAGAGTACGTTGCTGATTCAAACATTGTGTAAGCTCGCCGAGCAACACTCGGCGTTGTATGTCACTGGTGAAGAAAGTTTGGCGCAGATCGCGATGCGGGCCCGACGGCTGCAATTGCCGGTTGATAAGCTCAACGTCATGGCGCAGACCAACGTGGAAGCGATTTGTGCGACCTGGGATGAGATGAAGCCCAAATTAATCGTGATTGACTCGATTCAGGTAATGTACATGGATGGTGTGGAATCGGCCCCTGGCGGTGTTGCCCAAGTGCGAGAGAGCGCTTCTATGTTGATCCAGCACGCCAAGCGTACCGACACGATCTTGTTATTGGTGGGTCATGTGACCAAGGAAGGCAACCTCGCCGGCCCAAGAGTGTTGGAGCATATGATTGATTGTTTCGTGATGCTCGAAGGCGAGAACGACAGTCGCTATCGCACCTTGCGCGCCAGTAAAAATCGCTTTGGTGCCGTCAACGAATTAGGTATTTTTGCCATGACCGAGAAGGGCCTGGCTGAAGTGTCAAACCCCTCGGCGATCTTCTTGTCTCGAGGTGAGGAGGCGGCGCCTGGCAGTATTGTTATGGTCGTTTGGGAAGGCACGCGACCCTTGTTAGTTGAAGCTCAAGCGCTAGTGGATGCCAGTGCCCTGGGTAATCCTCGGCGAGTGGCGGTAGGTTTTGAGCAGAATCGATTGGCCATGCTGCTGGCCGTGCTGCATCGCCATGGTGGCCTGCAGGTGGGCGATCAGGATGTCTTCGTTAATGCGGTGGGTGGTATTCGCGTGACAGAAACCAGCAGTGATCTGGCGCTCCTGTTAGCCGTGGTCTCAAGTTTTCGAGACAAGGCGCTACCCATGGATCTGATCTGTTTCGGCGAGGTGGGTTTATCCGGTGAAATCAGACCCGTGCCGAACGGTCAGGATCGATTGCGAGAGGCAGCGAAGCACGGCTTTCGGCACGCCATCGTGCCGAAGGCCAACTTGCCTAAACAACCTATCAAAGGCATGCAGATCACCGGCGTCAGCAAGCTCCAAGAGGCCCTTGAAGCCATTGGCGCCTGAGCCCGCGGTTGCCTGAATCCTCGGTTTCCTAAACTCAGGCCAGCTTCTTGTACTTGACTCGGGTCGGGCCCTTGTCACCCTGGCGTTTGCGGTGGTCTTCTTCATATTCAGAATAGTTGCCATCAAACCAAACCGCCGTGCTGTTACCTTCGAAGGCGAGGATGTGGGTGGCAATCCGGTCGAGGAACCAGCGATCGTGAGAGATCACCATCAAAGTCCCTGGATAGGCTTCGATGGCTGTTTCCAGGGACCGTAAGGTCTCCACGTCCAAGTCGTTAGTGGGTTCGTCTAGCAGCAGGAAATTCGCGCCCTTCTTTAGCAGTTTTGCCAAGTGCACGCGATTGCGTTCACCGCCAGAAAGATTTTTCACCAGCTTCTGCTGATCCCCACCTTTGAAGTTGAAGCGACTGACATAGCCACGAGAAGGCGTCTCGTAGCGACCGATCTGGATCACCTCATTACCTTCTGAAATTTCTTCCCAGACATTTTTGTCGTCTGAGAGACTGTCGCGACTCTGATCCACATGACCAAGGACGACGGTTTCACCTAAACGTACCGTACCGCTGTCAGGCTGATCGGTGCCGCTGATCATTCGGAACAGGGTAGACTTGCCGGCGCCGTTGCCGCCGATAATGCCGACGATGGCCCCCTTGGGCACGCTGAAACTCAAATCGTCGATCAGTAGTTGATCGCCGAACCCTTTGCTAACATTTTCAACCTCAAGGATGACATCGCCCAATCGGGGTCCGGGTGGAATGTACAATTCCAGGGTCTCGCTGCGGCGCTGAAATTCCTGGCCGTTAAGCTCTTCAAAGCGAGCCAAGCGGGCGCGGTTTTTGGCATGCCGAGCCTTGGGTTGAGTCCTGACCCATTCCAGTTCGGCTTTGATGGTTTTCTGGCGCGCACCTTCGCGCTTATCTTCCATTTCCAGACGGCGGTCTTTGTCTTCGAGCCAAGCGGAGTAATTCCCTTCAAAGGGGATACCATAGCCACGATCCAGCTCTAGAATCCAACCCGCGGCGTTGTCGAGAAAGTACCGGTCGTGGGTAATGGCGACCACGGTGCCAGGAAAGTCCTGCAGGTAATGTTCGAGCCAGGCCACGCTTTCCGCATCCAGATGGTTGGTGGGCTCGTCCAGCAAGAGCATGTCGGGATTGGACATCAACAAGCGGCACAAGGCGACTCGACGTTTTTCGCCGCCAGATAGCGTCGTGACGTCAGCGTCAAATGGGGGTAGGCGCAAGGCGTCGGCGGCGATATTGAGTTTGCGTTCCAGGTCCCAGCCATCGGCGGCGTCGATCTTGAGTTGCAGGTCTCCCTGTTGTTCAAGGAGATCGCTCATCTCCGTATCAGACATGGGTTCGGCAAATTTATCACTGATTTCGTTGAAAGCGTCGATCAGATCTTTGAGCTCCCGCACGCCGTCTTCCACATTGCCGCGAACGTCGCGGCTCGCATCCAGTTCCGGTTCCTGAGATAAATAACCAATTTTCAGGTCTGGCTGGGGTCTGGCTTCGCCCAGAATTTCCAGGTCAAGACCTGCCATAATTTTCAGCAGCGTAGATTTACCGGCGCCGTTGAGGCCCAGGACGCCAATTTTAGCCCCTGGAAAAAAGGATAAAGAGATATCCTTCAGGATAACGCGATTCGGCGGGACGACCTTGCCGACTCTGGACATGGTGTAAACGTATTGTGCCATGGATAATTGACCCAGAAAAAAAGCTGAGTTTAACAGATACGCCCCTGAGTGTTTCAACGCATCGGTGCCAGCTTCGCCGGTTTAGAGTAGAATGGCGGTTTTCCAGCCGGGAAGCCTATTGTGCATTGCCCTTTTTGTAGTCATAGCGAGACCAAGGTGATTGATTCCCGTTTGGTAGCCGATGGCGATCAGGTTAGACGCCGGCGTGAATGTCAGGAGTGTGGCGAGCGGTTTACCACGTTTGAGTCCGCCGAGCTGTTGTTACCCCGGGTCATCAAGAGTAACGGAAGTCGGCAGCCCTTCGACGAGACCAAGTTGCGAAGTGGTATCTTGAGAGCCATTGAGAAGCGCCCGGTAAGCTTGGAGCGGGTTGAGTTGACGATCAATCGGATCAAGCACCGGCTGCGAGCTACCGGTGAGCCGGAAGTGAATACTCTCAGTGTGGGTGAGCTCGTGATGGATGAATTACGAGACCTGGATGACGTGGCTTATGTTCGGTTCGCCTCTGTTTACCGCAGCTTTCAGGATATCAATGAATTTCGAGAAGAGATCGAACGCCTGGATGCAGGCAAGATAAAGCGCGACGAGTGATCAGAGCATGAACCACGAGACTTTCATGGCTGAGGCCTTACGTGAGGCTGAACGCGGCCTCTATACAGCACAACCGAACCCACGGGTCGGCTGTGTGTTGGTCAAGGCCGGCCAGATTATCGCCCGCGGATTTCATCTGCAGACCGGTCATGGGCACGCGGAAGCCAACGCGCTTAAGTTTGCCGGTACCGAGGCCCGTGATGCGACCGCCTATGTAACCCTGGAACCTTGTAGTTTTGTTGGCCGCACACCGGCCTGTGCTGACAGCTTGATAAAGGCAGGGATCAAGACCGTGGTCTATGCCATGACCGATCCTCATCCAGGGAATTGTGGCAAGGGTCTCGAGAAGCTGGTGGCGGCCGGTATTGACGTAGTGGGCCCCGTATTGGAGGCGTCAGCTCGAGCGCTGAACCCGGGGCATATCAAGCGCTTTACCACGGGTATGCCCTATGTTCGACTTAAATTAGCCATGAGTCTGGATGGCAAGACAGCCTTAGCCAATGGCAGCAGTCAGTGGATTACCGGATCTGCGGCCCGGCAAGATGTGCAGCGTCTTCGAGCCCGTAGCTCGGCGATTGTCACCGGCGTAGAGACAGTGATTGCCGATGACCCAGCGCTGACAGTCCGCGCCGCCGATCTGAACGTCGAGTTTGCTGAACTCTCGGCCAGCGTTGTTCGACCCTTGATCGTGATGGATAGCAATCTACGCATTCCGTTGACAGCGAAGGTCTTGACGCAGCCACAGACCCAGATTGCCTGTGGTCAGGATCGTGTTGCCGAAGCGCCTGCGCATTTGTCGGTGCTGGGCTTGGCTCGCGGCGCTGATGGACGGTTGGATATCCGCGATCTGCTGCTGAACCTCGGTGCTCAGGACTGTAACGAGGTTCTGTTCGAATGTGGTGCGACGTTAGCGGGTGGTTTGGTGCAATCGGGGTTGCTGGATGAAATTGTGATGTATATTGCGCCTCGAATGATGGGGCACGATGCTCGGTCATTACTAAATCTACCGACAATTGCTACTATGGACGATCTGGTGGAGCTGGATATTGCCGATGTCCGACGTGTCGGTCAGGATTTACGCCTGACGATGAAGGTAGAAGCCAAGAAGCCTTAAGTGGGTATAATTGATTATTTGCAGCAGGAAAACATATGAGCATGGTAATAGAAGGTGATTTCTCGGCGAGTGACGCCAAATTTGCGATCATCGTAGCGAGATTCAACGGCTTTGTGGTCGAGGGTTTGCTCGCGGGCGCGCTGGATACGCTCAAACGCCATGGCGTTGACGACAGCAATATCACCGTGATTCGGGTGCCTGGTGCTTTCGAGATGCCGCTGGCCACCCAAGCGGTTGCCGAAAAAGGTGAATTTGATGCGATTCTTACTTTGGGCGCGGTAATTCGTGGCGGGACACCACATTTTGAATTTGTCGCCGGTGAATGTGCCAGTGGTATTGCCCATATTGCGTTGGCGAACTCAGTGCCCATAGCCTTCGGGGTGTTGACCACTGACACTATTGAGCAGGCGATTGAGCGATCTGGCACGAAAGCCGGTAACAAGGGTATCGATGCGGCGATGACGGCCCTTGAGATGGTCAGTTTGATGCGGCAATTGGTGTGACGATTAAAGACCAGGACGATCTCATTCCGGGCGTGAAGAAGCCCGTGTCGGCCAGCGGCGCCAAACATAAACCGGTGCCGAAAGACCTGACTAAAACCCCTTCGGCGAGAAGCAAGGCACGACGCTTTGCGCTGCAGGCTCATTATCAGATTCAGCTGAACGATTGTTCCGTGGCATCGGTGGAGGAACAGTTTCTCCAGGATCACGATATGAAGCGGGTGGATACCGAGTATTTCCACGAATTGCTGTCGGGTACGACCGTTCACCGGCGCGAGCTGATGGCGCTCATCACGCCGACGTTAGACCGATCCTTCGACGCCCTAGACCCGATTGAAAAGGCGATTTTGTTTATCGGTTGTTTTGAGTTGGTGCATCGGATCGACGTGCCCTATCGAGTGGTGATCAATGAGGGTATTGAGCTGGCCCGCCAATTTGGTGCCACCGAGAGCCACAAGTACATAAATTCCATCCTAGATCGGCTGGCTAAAGATCACCGGACTAGTGAACGTGGTCGCTAAGACTCGTTTGATAGTTGTAGTGATGAGGCCTTGATGACGGATCCTCGCCGCGAATTTTCGATTATTGAGCGGTACTTTGCTGGGCTTATCACGACGACGAGCTCCGCTATCCTGCTGGGTCCCGGTGATGACTGCGGCATTTTCAGTGTGCCCGCGGGCCAGGAAGTGTGTATCTCGACGGACACCCTGACGGCTGGTGTGCATTTTCCCCTAGGTGCCGCACCGGCGGTCGTTGCCCATCGCGCATTGGTGGCCAATCTCAGTGATTTGTCGGCCATGGGTGCTTGCCCATTAACCTGCACGCTGGCACTGACGCTGGATGCTCAATCTTCCACTGACATCTGGCTCGCGCCCTTCGCGGACCATCTCCGTGAATTAATCGACCAGTATGCGATTCCGCTGATCGGTGGCAATCTCTCCTCCGGGCCTTTATCGCTGACTTTTACTGTGTTGGGTACAGTGCCTGCGGGCCAGGCGCTACGCCGTGATGGCGCGCAGCTAGGCGACGATGTTTATATCACCGGGCATCTTGGCAACGCTGCCGGCGGCTTGGCACAGTTACAAGCGGACGGGTCACGGTCGTCGATGTTGCTGGATCGCTACCAACATCCGACGCCCAGGCTGGCGACGGCGATGGCCTTGCGTGGCCTAGCCACGGCGGCGATCGATATTTCTGACGGCCTGCTGGCTGATCTGGATCATGTTGCTGCGCGCAGCGAGGTCGGGATAGAAATAGCGCTAGAGCAGCTGCCGCTGTCGGCCGCCTTACTGGAAAATTTTGATTTAGTGCGATGCCGCGAGTTTGCCTTGGCGGGGGGTGATGACTACGAGCTGGGATTCACCGCCGGCATTGCCCAGCGGCAGTCGGTGGCCGCTGTCGCACTGGCGACCCAGGTGGAAATCACCAGAATAGGCCGAGTCGTTGTAGGGGGCGGGGTCCAGGTTTTTGACACTACGGGTCAGCCGGTACCCGTGGCACGCCGTGGTTACGCGCACTTTTAAGGAGGCGATCATGACCCCAAGAAACTATAAAGCCCTGACGAATCCGTGGCATTTGCTGGCCACAGGTTTTGGTAGCGGACTGGCGCCAAAGGCGCCGGGCACCATGGGCAGCGTACTGGCAGTGTTATTATGGATTCCGCTGCAGGAGTTGTCGGTGATGGCTTATGGCCTTTTTGTTCTGGCCTGCATACCGTTCGGGATCTGGTTATGTGGTCGCGTCGCGACCGAGATGCAGGTTAAGGATCCAGCCTGTATCGTGTTCGATGAATTTGTCGGCGTTTGGGTGACACTGTTTATGCTGCCGGTTGGCTGGTACTGGCCCTTCATCGGCTTCATTCTGTTTCGGTTGTTCGATATTCTTAAACCCTGGCCAGTGAGCTGGTTGGATCAACGCCTGCCCGGTGGTTGGGGCATCATGCTTGATGACGTGGCGGCTGGGTTTTTTAGCCTGATCATTATTCAGGCGCTGGCTTTGGGCCTTGGCATGCCGTGAAGGGGGTGCAGGAGACGTCTTAATGGCGCGTGTATGGATTATTTGGTGGCTGTTCAGCGCGCCAGGGCTGGTAGCCGCATCCGAGACCGTCCAGATCGAGGTTGTCGGTTTGTTCAAAAACGCAGCGGTGCTAAACATCAACGGCGAGCAGCAGTTACTAAAAATCGGCCAACGTTCACTCGAAGGTGTCTTGCTCCTGAGCGCTGACAGCCGTGGGGCCTCTATTGCTGTGGACGGCGAGACCCTGCAGCTGGATTTAAGCAGCTATATCAGCGCCGAATTTACCGATCACGTGCCGACGACAGTGGCGATTCGCCGCGCCAACAACCAATACCACACCACCGGTTCAATCAACGGTGTACCGGTGAGCTTTCTGATTGACACCGGGGCCACTATTCTGGCGATGAACAGCCGTCACGCCGTCGCCTTGGGGCTCGATATGAGCCGGGCCAAGCCCATGCAAGCAACGACCGCCAGCGGTGCGGTGGACTCGCGACAGGTCATGATCAAGCGGGTCGACGTGGGTGATATCCAGGTTAACAATGTGCTGGCGGCCGTGTTGCCAGGTGACTATCCAGCAGAAATACTCCTGGGTATGAGCTTCCTTCGCAATGTCAAAATGAGTGAGAATGCCGGGTTAATGCTGCTGAAAAGCCGCTAGCCCAATCACCGGGTCACAACTGAGGGTATTCACCGGACTTAGAATAGTCGCCGGAATCCTGTTGTCCTGCTAGAATCGGCGGATTATTAGGCAGGAGTATTGCTTGAGCTCTGTATATATCGCCAGTTCGTTGTTACCGACCCCCTGGGGTGAATTCACGCTGCACGGCTTTGAAGACACCGAGACGCGCCAAGAACACGTTGCGATCACCTTTGGTGATGTCACAGTGGGGGGGGCGGTGCTCTGCCGAGTCCACTCGGAATGCCTGACCGGGGATGCCTTGTTCAGTATGCGGTGTGATTGTGGTTCTCAACTGCAGGCCGCGTTGCAACGCATTTCGGCTGCGGGTCAGGGTATTATCCTGTACTTGCGTCAGGAGGGTCGAGGTATTGGTCTGATCAATAAAATCCGAGCCTATGAATTACAAGACCAAGGCGCCGACACCGTGGAAGCTAACGAGCGTCTTGGGTTTGACGCTGACCTGCGTGATTACACCGTCTGCAAAGCGATGTTTGCCCATTTTCAGATTACTCAGGTTCGCTTGCTGACGAATAATCCTGTGAAGATTAATGCCCTGACCAAACTGGGTATTGAGGTCACAGAGCGCATGTCTATCGAGACCGGGCAGAACGATCATAATGCCCGATATCTCGCCACTAAGGCCGGCAAGTTAGGTCATCTTTTAGGTCAAAAGGACTAGGGCGCTGACGCCCAGCCCTCGTGCTTGCCAGACTCATGCGGAATACACGGGTGACAGCCCGATGGGCTTCTCTGGAGGGTATGTGGCCAGCGGGACTACAAATGCTGGCGCGTCCCTACGCTAAGGCCAGCTGTTTAAGTATGCCTATGAACAGGCCACCAAACATCGATCGTCGCGGCCAAGATTTGCTGAATTGCAGTGCTCCGTCGCAGGCGTAAACCAGAGCGCCAGCGGCTGTTCCGAGAGGCTCTTACCAATCAAATATTCTGGCCGATTCGCCAGAGAACCCCGCTGGGATCCGTGACCACGAAGTCCAACATGCGCCAGGGTTGCTCAACAATGGCTGTGACCAGGACGCCGTATTTTGAGCTCAACCCGGCATCGATGACCTGCTGGTACCACCCATGAATGTCTTCTACTAACAGGTGCATCATTAAATTTTCAGCTAAGGCTGGGGTATAGAAATTCTGCAGCAAAAAGCTGCAATTGCCCGCATGAAAGTAGGCGACATCCTCTTCGTCTGAGGCTTTTACAAAGCCAAAATCCACATAAAACTGCTTCGACAGTTCAAAATTTTTAGCGGGAATAAAAGCTTTTAGCTCGATGGTGTTCAGATTGCTCACTGGCGTTCCCCCTTGCGTATGGCGGGCTTGCGCAGTCCTTCGCTCAGGGGCGCAAAGCTTGAAGTGATTCGGGATTAGCCAAGACGGCTAGCCGTGCCGTAATGGCGGTATGGATGCCGGCCGCGTTCAGGCCGCAGTCAGCCAACATTTGAGCAGGCTTGTCTTGGGCAACAAAGCGATCTGGAATACCTAAATTTAAGGTTGAAACGAGCAAGCCTGATGCTGCGACGAACTCATTGACCGCCGAGCCAGCGCCACCGGCCAAGGTATTTTCCTCCACCGTAACCAATATGCTGTGGCTCAGTGACAAGTGGCGCAGCATGGCTTCATCCAAAGGCTTGACGAACCGCATGTCGACTACCGTTGCATTGAGCCATTCCCCTGCCTCAAGGGCAGGAGCGAGCATCGAACCGAATGCCAGTATGGCGACCTGTTGGCCCTCTCGGCTTAGTCGCGCCTTGCCGATTTCCAGTAGCGTCATTTGCGTCGCGATTTCGACGCCTGGACCAGTGCCCCGAGGGTAGCGAACCGCGGCAGGCCCTGGGTGCATAAATCCGGTATAAAGCATCTGCCGCAGTTCATTTTCGTCGCTCGGAGCCATGATCAAGAGGTTCGGCACGCAGCGTAAAAATGACAAATCG
Source organism: SAR86 cluster bacterium (assembly GCA_013204195.1). Classification (GTDB taxonomy): domain Bacteria; phylum Pseudomonadota; class Gammaproteobacteria; order Pseudomonadales; family Azotimanducaceae; genus UBA4582. The sequence goes on along the minus strand of JABMOJ010000065.1, from coordinate 326 downwards.
AAGGCGCCAGAATGCGTGGGACCATCTTCCAGCCGGCAGGCGCGTTCGATCGCAAATAACACATTCAAATTCTGGATAGTCAACACGTTCCACCTCTTTCCACATAGACCAATCACAATCAGGAAAAAAAACATCTCCTTCATAATTGTGCTTGATATAACTGATATACAAACAATCTACGAGTGGTAAAAATTGGGCATAAACCTGCGCTCCACCAATGACAAAAATATCTTTACCATAGCTTTTTGCAACTTCTAACGCTTGATCAATTGATTGAACCACATCACTACATGCCACTACCAAATCTGGTGGGCTTAAAATAATGT
>JABMOJ010000001.1 GCA_013204195.1 SAR86 cluster bacterium | reverse complement strand
CCATTTATCAACTCTGACGCCACCCATCTTTCGATCCTGTTTTTATCAAGACGTATTCATCCCATAAATGGCTGTCTTAGCATGCCGTGTCCGCGTTACCATCGATCCGTAACCGGTACTCATACTAACATTGGAAGGCGTGGCTATGCAGGATGTTCTAGAAGGTGTTATCACGATCGCCCGAGAGGCAGGTGCTGCGATCATGGATGTTTATAGTCGGGACGATTTCGGTATCGAAAGCAAATCGGATGACTCGCCTCTGACGGCTGCTGATCTGGCGGCAAATGCGGTTATTCTCGCTGGACTAAAACGCTTGGCGCCTGATATTCCGGTACTGTCAGAAGAGTCGGACGAGGTGCCTTTTAGCGAGCGTCAGCAATGGCTGCGCTATTTTCTGGTGGATCCGCTCGATGGCACAAAGGAATTTATTAATCGTAATGGTGAGTTTACCGTCAATATCGCCTTGATTGACCACGGCGTACCAGTCCTTGGCGTGGTTTATGTGCCGGTATTGGATGTGCTTTACGCGGGTTTATCTGGGCCGAAAGCCGGCGACGGTGCGAGTCTGGCGTTTGTTGAGCGAGACGATCAGCGCCAGGATATCGCTGTGCGCAAAATGGCGCCTCGTATTACGGCGGCAGAATCGGTGGTCGTTGTTGCCAGCCGTCGACATTCCAGTCCGGCAATGGAGCATTGCATGGCCACGTTGACATCTCGTTTTCCCACGCTTGAGACGCTCAATATGGGCAGTTCGCTGAAACTTTGCTTGATTGCCGAAGGCCAGGCTGATTTGTATCCGCGACTGGCGCCCACCTCAGAATGGGACACGGCGGCAGCGCATGCAGTGGTTATCGCCGCGGGTGGAGAAGTGGTGGACGACGAGTTTGTGCCGCTGCGGTATAACACGAAGGCTGGATTGTTGAATCCCTATTTCTATGTGCTTGGTGATGTGGCGTTTGATTGGCGGGCCTGTTTAATCTGAGCGATGCTGCTTGGTTTTGATCCCAGGGTCTTAGTTGCCCATTTTTCTAGAGTAGGAGTTTAGTCGATGGTCGACCTGATTGCTGATAAGACCAAGATTCCGGTGCCCGTACCGACGCCTGAGACCGCCCATTTTTGGCAGGGTACCCAGGTTGGCGAATTGCGCCTGCAACGCTGCGACGACTGCCAGCATGTGTATTTCCCGCCGCGACCCTTCTGTCCGGCCTGTGCCTGTCGGTCGGTGTCGGTATTTGCTGCCAGCGGTGTGGCAAGCCTCTACAGCTACGTGATTAATCATCGGCCGCACCCCGGGTTTAACGGTCCCTATGCCATCGCGGTCGTGACGCTCGCGGAAGGCCCGAGGATGATGGCCAATATTGTCAATACGCCGCAAACGCCTGAAGCGTTGCAGCTCGACATGCCTTTGCAGGTGACCTTTGAGACGCTGACCGAAGAAGTCACGCTACCTTACTTCGAACCAATGGGGGATCAATAGATGGAATCAGGATCCATAGCAATTGTTGGTGCAGCTGAAACCACTGAGCTGGGCAAAATACCCCATGTCAGCCAAATCCAGTTGCATGCTGATGCGGCCTTGAATGCCCTTAAAGATGCCGGCCTGAAGCTTTCGGATATAGACGGGATTGCCACAGCTGGCGAGTCGCCGACTAATCTGGCTCACTATATGGGCATCGTGCCTACCTGGGTTGATGGCACTTCCGTCGGTGGCTGCTCCTTCATGCTCCATGTGCGACATGCGGCGGCGGCAATCAACGAGGGTTTGTGTAATACCGTACTCATTACCCATGGCGAGAGCGGTCGATCTAATGTGGGGCGTGGTGGGTTTCGAGGTGGCGGTGGCGGGGCCAGTCTGGCGGGACAGTTTGAGGCGCCGTATGGGCTCATGGGGCCGCCGTCCATATTCACGATCCCGTTCCTGCGCTATATGAAGGAAACAGGCACAACCCTTGAGCAATTAGCCATGGTCGCTGTGGTTCAACGGGAGTGGGCCGGTTTGAATCCTCGGGCTTCCTACCGCGATCCATTGACCGTTGAGCAGGTCATGAACGATCGTATGATTGCTTATCCGTTTACTAAGCTTGAGTGTTGTCTGGTGACTGACGGTGGCGGCGCGCTGATCTTGACCCGCGCAGACAGAGCGGCTGATTTTCCGCACAAACCGGTATACATCTTGGGCACAGGTGAAAGTGTTGAAACGCCGATGATCAGTCAAATGGCCGACTTCACGAGTTCCCGTGCTTTTCGCACAGCGGGTAAAAAGGCATTCGCAGAGGCCGGCATCAAACATGCTGACGTGGATCATTTGATGATCTATGACGCTTTTGCGCATCTACCCTTCTACGGGCTCGAGGACTTGGGTTTTTGTGCGCCGGGAGAAGCGGGCCCGTTTATTGAGGCGCGTAATACCGCGATAGGTGGCATTCTGCCCATGAACACCAATGGTGGTGGGTTGAGCTATATGCACTCAGGCATGTACGGCATGTATGCACTTCAGGAGAGTGTTAGGCAACTACGCGGGGTTGCACCAGCGCAAGTTATTGACGCAAAAGTATCGGTATGCCACGGCGTCGGCGGCATGTTTGCGGCGAGCGGCACGATTATTATGGGGAACGAGTCGAACTAGTTAATCTGTGCCTGGCCTGAATCAGAGCTGTGGCGCGAATAACGAAGGCTGTGGCGCGAATAACAAGGCTGTGGCGCGAATAACAAGGCTGTGGCGCGAATAAAGAAGAAGGCGGGTGGTCGTGTGCGGCGGGCTGATATTACATGGGTCCGCTAAGCTCGCTAACCACCTAAGCTCGCTAATCTAAGCTCGCTAACCTAAGCGGGCAATTAATGAGCGAATTGGTCTCAGCTAGCCGGGCGATACAAGCGCTGTGTCGCGCTGAAATCAGCGCGGTAAAAACTGTATGTATGCACAGCCTGGCTAGCGAGGTGAATCAATATACAGCAATTAGTTTGGAATAAAAGCAGTGAACAATGGAAGTTTCTCCCCTTAGGATGTCTGCGTTTCGAGAACATGCTCTTAACCCCATGAAAATCCTTTCAATTATTAAAAGCTAGTCGGTCTAGCGTCGCTCATAGTCTTGATTGAGGTCGAGTTAACAACGCAAGGAGTCCTTGCCCGCGAGGTATCTAGCTCCAAGGTTTGGCATTGGTCAATTATGCGAAATAACAATAGACATCGGTTAATTAGGTGCCGATAATGCCTTAGGCCATATTTCCGCTCGTGCCTACGGGCGTTAATGGGGCGCGCAAATGTCTGCTAAACCAAGGATTGTTGCTGATACTTACCATTACACAAAATCCGAAATTCGGTTTTATCTGGGGATTGATGTCGATGTCGGCGCTGCCCGCTAGGTTTTTTGTGAAAAAGATGAAGTTAGCCTTTAAATTCAGAAGTTTGTCACCATATCATGGGTCTTAAGAAAATCGAGTCCGATAGTTGAGGTCGGCGTAGTTGCACTGGTCGGGAACGCCGACCATGAGTTAGTGACAGCGGATCATGAGTTTGATGGCGAGAACTCGAATAGATAAGTTAAACATATGAAAACCAGACAATTTGGTTCCGATACAGTCTTTTCATGCGGTGATACGCATTATTACACGGAGTCCTAGCCCTATGACTAGCAATGCACGCGAAGGCGATTTCGATTCGATTCTTGAAGACGATACTCTTGAGGACGCCACCCAAAACTTCGATGATGTTTTGTCTCAGTCGCGCTCAATGATCGAAGGTTCAGAGTCAGAAGACGATGATGAAGCCACAGACCCGTCGAAGATCAAAGTACTTATCACTAAAGGCAAGGATCAGGGTTATCTGACCTATGATCAACTAACTGAAGTCCTACCTGCCAGCATCATTGAATCTGATGAATTTGAAAACATCGTGCAGATGTTTGATGAGATGGATATCACGGTTTACGAACAGGCACCGGAAAACGATAGCCTCTCGGACCGAAGCGGCGAGGAAGTGAATACCGACTCCAATATTATCGGCTCCATGGAGTCTGTGGTCGGCAAGACCATGGATCCGGTCCGTATGTACATGCGTGAAATGGGCACGGTACCGTTGCTGACCCGTGAAGGCGAAATTGTTATTGCCAAGCGAATTGAAGAAGGTTTGCGGGAAACCATGGCGATATTAGCTCGGTATCCAGGCAACGTTGCCAGAATCCTGGCCGTTTATGACCAAGTTATTGCCGATGAGGCTGACCTGGCGACCGTTCTTAGCGGTTTTCTTGATCCGGAAGATATTATTCCCGACATGTCCCTGGTCGCCGAGGCAAAATCCAGTGGTAATTATGAGGCGAGTGAACACGAAGAGAAGAAGGGCCTTGACCTAGAATTGACTCATCGACGCTTCGCCGGCATTCGTAAAGCGCTGACCAAGTACGAGAAAGTGCTCGCCAAAGAAGGCCAAGGCGTCAAGACGAAGAAAGCTATGGATGATCTTGCCGAGTGCTTCTGTGTACTGAAGCTGGTGCCGGCATTGATGGATCCGCTGTTGGACGGTGTGCGCGCAGAAATGCAAAAAATTCGCGATCAAGAAAAGCTGGTTCGAGAGTTGTGTGTTACCAAGGCGGGTATGCCGCGAGAATTGTTTATTAGTCTCTATGTGAATCATGAAAATGATATTGATTGGCTTGATCAGCAAATCAACGCGGCAGAGCCTTGGTCTGATTCGCTGGTAAGGTATCGCGTATCGGTGCGTCACGCGCTCAAAACAGTCAAGCGGATCTCCGATCGAACCGGGCTAGAAATTTCCGAGATCAAGGATATCAACCGACGTCTATTCATGACCGTCGGTAAAACACGGGCCGCAAAGAAAGATATGATCGAGGCGAACCTGCGTTTGGTGATCTCGATTGCGAAAAAATATACCAATCGTGGCCTGCATTTCCTCGATTTGATTCAGGAAGGCAATATCGGCCTGATGAAGGAGGGTGATAAGTT
>JABMOJ010000064.1 GCA_013204195.1 SAR86 cluster bacterium | reverse complement strand
CCCCTGAAGACCATTCATGTCAATCGCTGTCCAGCGATTGCGCCGATGAGTACGCTCAGCGGCCAGGAACAGCGACTGGGCTTGGATGTTGCCCAGTGCTTGTTGCACATGCGCCAGCTGCAGCGGGCCAGTGGTATTGTAGAAAAAATATCCGAAGCTTTTGCGCGCAACGAATTTCCGATCATTGATGATCCTGATTTGATGCTCTATCAAGGCGGTTTTTTCGGTGCCGCCGATAAAGCCTTAATGCGAGAGCTGCGTCTCGCTGCCCCGGAAGATCTATCGCGATTTAGTGGCAAATTTCAGGATGTGCGGCTCGACGAGATGTTGTTTCGGTATCGAGGCCGAAATTTCCCAGAGTCCTTGAGTCCAGCAGAGCGGCAGCGCTGGGACGCCTGGCGCTGGGAACACTGGGGCGAGGGTCAGCAATTACGCGACGCTGAGGCTAGAATTGAGGCCGTACAGCAGGTTCAGGGCGATCAGGCCTGCCTAACTGATTTACAGGGGTATTTGCGAAATCTCAAAGCAGGCCTGGGGGCTTAAGCGCTGCTTTGATTGACACATCCTGCGTTGGGGAGGCTTAACCAAAAACCGCTTGAGGCTTATTTGATGAGTTTAGGTTTGCCGGTCGCCTGCGCCCTGCAGAATAGGATCGCGAAAGATATCACCGCTATCTCCAGGCCGGCTCGCATCGGGTGACGTGCTACTCATCATTGGTGGATTCAGGTACTGCAGCATATCACCACTGTCTCGATCGCGACCCGGGCCAGGGCGATTAAGCCGGCGCTGACTGCCACTGAAAAGTATTCAGCGTTGATATAGAGTATCCAGACCGCGCCCACCATCGCTACCGGTCGCGTTAACATGATCATCGCGACTTTAGCAAAGCGCTGGAAACTCAGGTTTAGTAAAATACGATCAAGAGCAGCGTGCAGGTGAATTGAGTGCATCGCTGGTTTCATCGCTGTCGTGTGATCGCCTAAGGGCGTCTGGACCGTCGTCTCGAGAGCGAAGCCGATTCACGCTGAAGGGTCCATAGCAGATTACGTCTAACGAGACGCGATGTGAGGCTAAGGTCAATCAAAACAGGGCGTTAATTGTATTATACTGGTGTCTTTCCTGACCTGAATCTGTGAACCTAATGGATATGAAAACAATCTTGAGAATTGACATCGTCGGCATGACCTGTGCGCATTGCGCAGCTCGTGTGACCGCTGCGTTGGCTGAAGTGGTGGGTGACGCCCCGGTTGAAGTGGATCATGAACAAAATCAGGCCCGATTAACCTGGTCAGCCTGGATTTCGACTGAGAGCCTTCGGGCGGCGATTAGTCGAGCGGGTTACCAGATGACTGATCTTTGGCTTGAGGGCCACGTGGCGATTCCAGTGGCTGGCATGCACTGTCAAAAATGTGTCGCCAAGATCAGTGCCGCAGTGAGCGGTATTGATGGTGTCGAAGAGGTTCAGGTAGACCTTCATTTGAGTCAAGTTCAGGTTCGGGGTGCTTTCGATTTTCAGGCGGTTCTTAGCGCCATCATCGACTTGGGCTACGAAGTTGGTTCCGGTTCTACGGTTGAGCCTGAGTCGAAAAAAATCCTGCCGGTTGCTGGCAGCGTCGACAATCGAGAAGTGGTCAATCTATCGATCCAGGGTATGTCTTGTGCCAGTTGTGTTGCGACGGTGGAGCGTGCGTTGGCGCAAACGAGTGGGACAACAGAGGCGGTGGTCAACTTCGCTGAGGAAACGGCGACTGTCGTTACCAGCGCGTCGTCGGCGCACTTGATCGCTGCGATCAAGGCCGTTGGCTATAACGCCACTGAAGGCGTTATAGAGAGTATAGAAGGTAAGGAGGCACAACTTGCAGCATTGTTACGTCGCGCCAGAATTCAGTCAGGCACGGCGTTATTGGCGGGCAGTTGTTTGATGCTGGGCATGTGGCTTGATCTGTTGCCGCCGTTGCAAGACCAGCCATTCTGGCTGGTGACGGGTGGGCTGGTGGCGGCGGTGATGATTTTTTCCGGCTGGCATTTTTTTCAGGGCGCATTCAAGGCGGCAAGTCACGGCAGCACGACCATGGATACGCTCATTGCGCTGGGAACAGGGACGGCCTGGATTTATTCCATGCTCATCATCGCGCTGCCAGAGCTTGTGCCTGCCGAGTCTCGTCATCTTTTCTTTGAAGCCGCAGTCTTTATTCTCGGTTTTGTCGGCTTGGGGAAAGCGCTGGAGAGTCAAGCAAAGGGAAAAACATCGCTGGCCGTACGTAAGTTATTGGATCTAACGCCCAAATTTACACTTCGCATTGAAGCCGGGATTGATCAAAGGGTAGCCGTTGCGAGCCTTGAGGTGGGTGATCTGCTGCGAATCAGGCCGGGTGAAACGATTCCTGTTGATGGGGTGGTGGTTGAGGGTGCGAGTTCTGTTGATGAATCCATGTTGTCTGGTGAGTCGATTCCGGTTGATAAGCTATCAGGGAGTCGTTTGACCGCCGGAACCCTGAATCAGTACGGCATGTTGGTCATGCGGGCAGAGCAGTTGGGTGGTGATACGGTGTTGGCGAATATCGTCAGGCTGGTGCGGCGGGCGCAAAATTCAAAACCCGCTATTGGGCGAATCACCGATCAAATAGCCGCGGTGTTTGTTCCCGTCGTATTGTTGCTGGCCATCATCACCGCATTGGGTTGGGGTTTGTTTGGCCCTGAGCCGGCGCTGTCTTATGCCATCGTCACGGGTATGTCGGTATTGATTATCGCCTGTCCCTGCGCCCTGGGATTAGCGATTCCTATGTCGATCATGGTGGGTGTTGGCCGGGCCGCCAGTGCCGGGCTGCTATTCAGAAATAGTGATGCATTACAGGCTGCAAGCAAGCTGACGACAATTGTTGTTGATAAAACGGGTACGCTCACAAATGGCAAGCCGCAAGTCACTAGCATGGTGAATTTTATCAAAGGCCAGCCTCTGCTTGAAATCGCTTACAGTCTAGAGCGTCTGTCAGAGCATCCCTTGGCGCAAGCGGTTGTCAACTACTGTGAGGCGCAGAAGGCTCAGCATCAGGTTGTGACTCAGTTTTCTATCGCTCCCGGTGGCGGTGTGCAGGGTCTGATCGATGATGTTGCCGTCGCCGTGGGTAACTATGATTATATGCAAAAGCAGGGAATGACTAAGGGTTTGAAGGCCTTGGATTTTGCTGAAACGATTATCTATGTTGGTCGCCAAGATCAGGTGCTGGGCTATTTCAGTCTCTTTGATAGCCTGAAAGCGGATTCACTGGCGGCCGTCGAGCATCTGCAATCTCTGGGGCTCAAGGTGGTTATGCTGACCGGTGATAATGTCGCGACTGCCAGTCAAGTCGCGGCCCAGCTCAGTTTGGATGATTTTTTCGCAGGTGTCGCGCCTGATGCCAAGTTGGCGCATATTCACAAGTTGCAGGCCGCCGGCGAGAGAGTGGGTATGGTGGGCGACGGTATTAATGACGCATTAGCGCTGAGCGCCGCAGATGTGGGATTCGCGATGGGTCAGGGAGCAGACGTGGCCATTGAAAGTGCTGATGTCGCACTGTTGAGCAACAGCATGCTGGGTGTCGGTCGAGCAATCAGATTGTCGAGACTAACGCTGCGTAATATTTATCAGAATTTAGTTGGCGCATTTGCCTATAATCTGCTGCTTATTCCGGTTGCTGCTGGGATTCTTTATCCTCTGATGCACCAATTGATCAATCCGGTTTTTGCCGCCATGGCCATGGCAGCATCATCCGTGACCGTGGTATTGAATGCGAATCGGTTGCGACTAGTGGCGCTTGAGTAGTCAGAGCCTTTTAATCGCGGGCTAGTTGCGTTCCGAGCATCAATCGCTGAACGAGATCGTCAGCGCGGTATTCGGATTTCCCCCTTCGACGAAATATGAACTAAAAACCAGTTGAATATTTTATAGCGAGCATCTCATTGAATGCATGACCTGTTAATTAATGCTGTTATCTATCTGGCCGCCGCTGTTATTGCTGTCCCGTTGTTTGAGAAATTGCGTCTGGGCGCCATTCTGGGTTATCTGGCGGCAGGTATTGCGATCGGTCCGTGGGGCCTGTCTATTATTTCTGACCCCACAGATACGCTGCATCTGGCTGAATTAGGTGTCGTGATGCTGCTGTTTCTGATCGGTCTGGAGTTGAGTCCGACGACGTTGTGGCGTATGCGTAATTGGATTGTCATGCTCGGCTCAACCCAATTGTTAGGTACTGCTGCCTTAATCGTAGGATTGTTGCTGTGGGCGATAGCGTTAGATTTCAGTATTGCCCTGATGATCGGTCTGGCCCTGGCGCTTTCGTCTACCGCCTTTGCGATTCAGCTGTTGACGAGTTATCGAGTGCTGGATACAGCGTTAGGTCAGAAAGGTTTTGCTATATTGCTGTTCCAAGATCTGGCGGTTATCCCCATTCTGCTTTATGTAGAAGCGCTAGCGGGTGCCGGGGAAAAAGCTGAAGGAGCCTGGTGGGTCGGTGGGCTCTTGATTATTGCAGTGCTGGTGGCGGGCCGCTATCTTTTGAACCCATTGCTACGGTTAGTGGCAAACTATAATAGCTCCGAGTTAATGACGGCGGCCGCGCTGTTGATTGTTTTGGGTATGGCGCTGTTGATCGAGGCTGCTGGCTTATCCATGGGTATGGGCGCCTTTATCGCCGGAATCCTTCTGGCCAACTCTAGCTTTAAACATCAGCTGGAAACCGAAGTGGAGCCGTTCAAAGGCTTGTTATTAGGTTTGTTTTTTATCGCTATTGGGATGACGCTGGATATTGGTTTGTTGTTCGACAAGCCGTTGCTGATTATCGGTCTGGCGTTGTTGCTGATGACCGCTAAGACCCTCATCGTCGGCATACTCGCAAAATTAGCGGGTTCACCCACGAACGATGCCATGCGCTTAGGATTGATATTATCTCAGGGTGGCGAGTTCGCGTTCGTTGTTATGAGTCATGCCAAAATCGCCGCTGTCATTGATGTTGATCTTGCCAATACGGTAGCGCTGATTGTCGGTTTGTCGATGGCGATGACGTCGCCGCTGTTAGTTTTATATAACAAAATTGTGATGTCTCGGCGGGTTGCGGGTGCTGAAAATTAAGACTCTTCCTGGGGTGAGACTGAACCGGAAGTTATTATCGCCGGCTTTGGCAGAGTCGGACAAATCACCGGGCGACTGTTAACGGCTAACGGTATTCAGTTCACCGCTCTGGATAAGAACGCTGAGCATATTGAGTTTGTTCGTAAGTTCGGTAACAAGGTTTTTTTTGGTGACGCCACTCGGTTTGACTTACTTGAAACTGCGGGAATTCGACACGCCAGAGTGCTGCTGGTTGCCATTGGTATGGAAGAGGATGCCCTGGAAATCATTCGGCTTGTGCGTGCAGAATGCCCCCATATTAAGATTGTTTCCAGGGCGCACAATCGCGTCGGTTTGCTTCGGCAACGTCAGGCCGGTGCAGACTTGGCCGTACGCGAAATGTTTGGCAGCAGCGTTGAAATGGCTGGTGCCGTTCTGCGTGGCATAGGCATTTCCGATGACAACGCCGCCGAGCTTTCTCGACTCTTTACTCATCACGATCAGGGTTTAATTGAGCAGGCGCTGAATCGACCGGTTGAACTGGATCAGTTAATTGAAATTGGCATTGAAGGTCGCAAAGAACTTGAGATTTTGTTCAGTCAAGACAAGGGCGACCTGAGCTAGATTGGTTTACGCTTGTTATTGTTCGACGTGTCAGCGGGTCGCAATGTGGGATGCTAATCAGCATCCCCGTCATCGTCCTCATCAATCTGAGTCAGTAGCGAAGCATTACCGCCTGCCGCTGTGGTATCAATACAGGTATGTCGTTCAACCACGCAGTACTGATCGAGATTTTCGCTGGCGCACAAGGGTATGAGTTTGCCCGGCCGATTCGCAAGGGCGAGACGAGCAAGGCGCAGGTCGGCATCATCGCTGGCCAGGGCGACGACTTCGAAGCCCTTGAGTTCACCCAGGTGAGCGCGGTTGAGCAAACCGTCAAGGCAGCCGGGACCGCTAGCGCCTGGGGCGATGATGACTGCCGGACAACCGCAGCGCCGTGCGGTGCCAGCTTGCCCTAGAGCATCGTCGAGGGTCGGTCCAAGGCATAGGATTACCCCCCGCGGCCAGATCCCCAGGCGGTTCGACTCCCCAGTCGGTCCCGTCATCTCATCAATGGCGAGTAACTCAGGTTCCGGCCGATACACATCATCGATGGCCTGCTGGACTAACGTCATTGATGGCTGGTTGGCGTCTTCGACCTGACTGATGCTGCGATAAGGCTGAGTAAAGCGTTGCACATAGCGGGGCCCGCCCGCTTTAGGGCCTGTGCCGGATAGGCCTTCACCCCCGAACGGCTGAGACTCAACCACCGCTCCGACCTGGTTGCGATTCACATAGATATTGCCCGCTCGGAGTTGGGCCGAAATGTTCTTGACCCGCTCATCGATGCGTGTGTGCAGGCCAAATGTCAGGCCATAGCCCGTGGCGTTGACGGCGTCGATAGTCGCCTCGTAGTCCTCAGCGCGATAGCGGGCGATATGTAGCACGGGCCCGAATATTTCATGCTCAAGATCCTGAATGCCATTGACCTCAATGACCGCGGGGCCAACGAAACTACCCAGGTTCGGTGCCTTGAGTTGCTTGAGCAGGCGGCCTTCGCTTCCGGCCGATTCAATATATTTTTGAATATCGTGTTGGGCTTGGGTGGAGATAAGCGGCCCTATGTCAGTTTCGTTTAACCATGGATCACCGAGGCTGAGCTCGTCCATGGCGCCAAACAGCATGGTCAGAAATCCTGCGGCGATATCTTCCTGAATATAGAGTATTCGCAGCGCCGAGCAACGCTGGCCGGCGGACTGGAAT
>JABMOJ010000063.1 GCA_013204195.1 SAR86 cluster bacterium | reverse complement strand
ATGTCGCACCCAGCGGTGACTGGAATTGTTTTGACTTTCAGGCTTATCGTCTCGGCATGCAGGCGTCCAGCAGCGCAAGTTTGCAGTCGATGTCGGCTCAACTCGATGACGAGCACCAAGCGCGGATTCAGGTTGAACTGGATTTGCCAGCTTGGTCAGAGGCTGTCCAGGCGTTGCAATTGGGTTTGTCTGCCGTCATTGAGGACAAGCAGGGACAACGCCACTATTATGCTCTGCAACATATTGACGGCAATCCGGATTTCCATCACCGTGACACCCACATCCTGACGATCACCCGGGGCATTGAATGACATTTCGGTTCGGTATCGACGAGCTTCTCGGCAGCGCTAAGCTCCTGCAATCATTACACTCGCGCCAAGTCGCGCTGGTCGCCCATCCCGCATCCGTGACTTGCGGCCTGCAGCACTCTCTGGATGGCCTGATCCAGCACGGCGTCAAGGTGAGCCGAGCATTCGGTCCACAGCACGGCATGCGCGGCGACAAGCAAGACAATATGATTGAATCTGCGGATTACCTAGATCCAACCCACGGTATTCCTGTCATCAGCCTCTACGGTGAACACCGCTTTCCAACTCAGGAAATGCTCGCGGATATTGACGTCGTGCTCTTTGACCTGCAGGACGTTGGTTGTCGTATCTACACCTATATCACCACGTTGAAATACTTCCTTGAGGCCTGCGGGACCGCCGACGTTGAACTTTGGGTGCTGGATCGCCCCAATCCCGCTGGCCGGCCCATAGATGGCTTACGTCTCGAAGCTGGCCAGGAGAGCTTTGTTGGCTGCGACACACTACCCACCCGACATGGGCTCACCACCGCTGAGCTGGCTCAGTGGCTGGTGGCAAAACATCAGCTACCCGTGCGTTTGAAGACCATTAAGATGATCGACTATCAGCCGACGGTGGGGCCGGGTTACGGCTGGCCGCTACACCAACGCCCTTGGGTTAATCCAAGCCCGAACGCCAGCAGCTTGAATATGAGTCGCTGCTTCCCGGGCACCGTGTTGCTGGAAGGCACCGAATTGTCGGAAGGTCGTGGCACTACCGTACCCCTGGAGATTATTGGTGCACCGGACTTTCCAGCAATGGAAGTCCTCAACTATCTGCAAAGCCAACGCCCGGAATGGCTGCAAGGCGTCTTTTTACGCCCCTGTTTTTTCTCGCCGACCTTTCACAAGCACCAGGGTGAGCTCTGCGAAGGCATTCAGATTCACACTGATTTCGCTGACTACCACCACGAGCAGTTCAAGCCTTACCGACTGATCGCGGGCCTGCTTAAGGCCCTGCGCCATATCCGTCCGGATTACCCAATATGGCGCCATCACGAATACGAATATGAACCTAGCCGGATTCCCATCGATGTCATCAACGGTGGGGCTTTTTTACGCCAGTGGGTGGACGATGCCACCCTGGGCTTTGAAGCACTCGAGACTCAATTGCACGCCGAAGAACAGCCATGGCTCGACGAGCGCGCGCCGCACTTACTTTACTAGTGGCGAGTCAATAGCGACAACTGGGCGCGACCCGTCTGGCCAAGCCATAAAATTTTGGCATAGTCGGCATAACCCGGCGGGAACTAAAATCAGCGTGTTAGAATTTCACCTTATTATGCATACCACAGGACAACACTGACCTAATGACAACGCCAATGACGAACAAGACCAACGCCTACAAAATCGCGATCCTCGCCGGGGACGCCATCGGACCCGAGATTATGGCTCAGGCCGTCAGAGTCTTTGAGCTGGTCAGCAAACACCGCGATGTTGAATTTGAACTGACTGAGGCTCCCTTCGGCGCCCATGCCTATTTTGAACACGGCAAAGCCTTTCCCGATGAAACCAAAGCTGTCTGCGATGCCGCTGATGCTATTCTCAAAGGACCGGTTGGCTTGAGTCATGCGGAATCACAGAAGATACCGGTAGAAGAACAAGCCGAGCGCGGCGCTATCTTGCCGTTGCGCGCCCGTTACAATACCTTCGCCAACTTTCGACCGATCTATTTAAGCCGCGACATGGCGCACTTCTCGCCCCTGAAACGCGAAGTCATCCAGGATGGCATCGATATACTGCTGATCAGAGAACTGGTCGGCGGTTTGTACTTCGGTGAGAAAGAACGCGGCGTGAATGCTGACGGCAAACGT
>JABMOJ010000062.1 GCA_013204195.1 SAR86 cluster bacterium | reverse complement strand
GGTAAGCAGCACCCCAAGCCAATAAAAGCCCCAAGACGTCTGATAAATTATGTCCTGCGTCACCTAAAAGACTCACCGAACTGGTCATCACACCATAGAAGGCTTCGAGCAAAGTGAAGGCGAGATTGGCAGATATCGCAATGACAAAACTGACATTGAGATTGCTGAAGTCAACCTCATGACTGTGGTCATGTCCATGGCTATGGTCATGGCTATGGCTGCCACTATGACTATGCTCGCCCCCCATACCGCTCATTTCAGACACGCCTCAATGTGCATGCCCATGATCCAATTCCTCTTCCGTCGCGGCTCTGATGGCCTCAATGGTCACATCGAAATGAAGGATTTCACCTGCCAACGGATGGTTTGCATCAATCGTCACGACGTCTTCCGCGACTGAGACAACCTTAACCGATTGCTCTTGGCCATCCTCACCGCCAGTTTGGAATTGCATCCCTGCCTCGACCTTTTCAACCCCTTCAAAAGCACTCAGCGGTACCGCTTGAATTAAGTCTGCATTCACCGGCCCATAGGCTTCATTCGGCTGAATGTCCACGGACAGTGTATCACCAACGCCACGCCCGTCGAGGGCCTTCTCAAGACCTGGGATCAGCCCGCCAGTGCCGTGTAAGTAGGTCAATGGATCCATCTCGAGTGATGAGTCCAGCACCTCACCACCGACATTAGTCAGCTCATAATGAATACTGACAACGGCGTTCGCGACTATCTTCATGGTATCTCCAAGTGCAAATGAGTTTGTATGGGGGCAGCGGCAATGTCGGCATTCAAAAAACTCATCCCAGCCTGTTCTTGCTCGCCCAACAAGCTTCAGCAGTGTTGTGCCCGCCGTCTAGCTTAGCCGATCCAGCATTAAATCTCGAATCCAGCACTCACCTCCCGTAAGCAGCAAAAGTGCGCAGCGAAGTGGATTTCACGGTGAAAGACGCTCAATTATCCAGGCATCATTCGTGCCTTGTGAATATCTGAAACGATCATGTAAACGATTCTCCCCGCCTTGCCAGAATTCCCAGGCCGTGGGTGCGATATAGAAGCCACCCCAAAATTCAGGCATAGGAATCTCCTGCCCTTTAAATCGCTCACTGGCAGCCTCGAAGTCAGCATCAAGAACCGCGCGGGACTCGATTGGCTGGCTTTGCGCTGACGTCCAGGCAGCCAACTGACTCTCTCTGGGACGAGAGTGAAAGTAAGCTTGTGCGTCTTCCACCGCCACGGACGTCACGGTACCCATGACACTAACTTGGCGATCCAATGCCAGCCAAGGAAACAGCACGCTGACCCGAGTATTCGTCGCCATCTCACGGGCCTTGGTACTGTTTAGGTTCGTAAAAAATGTCAGACCCTGCTGACCAATACCTTTTAACAAAACCGTTCTCTGCCGAGGTTGCCCCGCTGCGTCAACGGTAGCCAACACCATCGCGGTGGCATCATTTATCCCTGCCGTCTGCGCCTGCTGCATCCACATATCAAATTGTGCGTACGGGGACTCGAGCAACCCCGCCCTATTCAACCTGCCGTAGCGATACTCGCGACGTTCATCTTTGAGACTCATAATTTTAGTATCCTAGAATATCAGTATGTACATAATCGGCTATTGCCAGGGCGGCCGTCAGGCCAGGCGACTCAATACCGAACAGGTTAACGAGCCCAATCAGGCCATGCACACTCGGCCCCTGAATCACAAAATCTGCAGGCTGACCGCCCGGAGCCTGTAGCTTTGGTCGAATACCGGCATAATCGGGCACCAACCTGGCCTTTTCGATTTGCGGATAATAACGTCGAATAGCCTGAAAGTAATCCTCTCGGCGAGCTTCCGGCACACTGTAGTCTGCCTCGTCAACATACTCCACATTCGGTCCAAATTTAACCCGCCCACCCAGATCCAATGTGGCATGAACGCCGAGCCCGGCGCCAGATGCCTCAGGCACCGGGTAAATTAGATGTTTGAAAGGATGTTTACCCTTCAGGCTGAAATAGAGACCTTTACAGAGATACAGCGGCGGGATGTGGACGGGGTCAAGCCCTTTGCAGCTTCCCGCCAAGACCTGCGCACCCAAGCCGGCCGCATTAATAACTGATCGACAGCCAAACCGATATTCCGCGCCGTCCGCCTGGCAAAGCACAACAAAGCCGCCGTCCACCGCTTCAATAGCCTCGACTCGAGTCGAACCGACAAAGCTGCCACCTCTTTGCTCCAAATCCGCCAGCAAACTCTGCATCAAATCATGGGCGCTAACAATACCCGTTAATGGCGAAAACAGTGCCATGCTGGCTCGAATATGCGCTTGAGCATCGGTAACCTGTGCCCCAGACCAGATGGATAGATTGACACCATTCACACTGGCCAAATCTTGGATATTCAACAGGGCAGCCTCCTCCGTGACGTCGGCTGCGACGATCAATTTACCGCAGCGCTGATGAGCCACACCATGAGACTGGCAATACTCGTAAAGCTGACGGCCGCCCTCGACGCAAAGCCTTGCCTTCAGTGAATCCGCTGGATAGTAAATACCAGCATGAATCACCTCGCTATTACGACTACTGATACCCTGCCCGATCGAAGCCGCTTGATCGACAACCAGTACGTCCGGGACGGCAGCAGCCAACGCCCTGGCAATTGCCAGGCCAATAACGCCACCACCAATGACACAAGTATCCACAAAATCCATACCGCCAATCGCTCTCGCTAAAAATTGATTCGATATCGGCACCGCGCTTTGCTACCCTGCACGGTGCATTCTCAGCCGTTAAAACCCATGCCAGCAGTCAGTGACAGCACCAAGCCCGACAACACTTCACGGGAAGAATATCAGATCGCAACCCATCGCTTGCTGATTCTCAGCGGTGTGATCGATTTCGGCCTCGGTGCGCTCAAGGTGGGCGTCGGTATTGTAGCGAACTCTCACGCGTTAATCGCCGATGGCATCCACTCCTTTTCTGATCTGGCGACGGATATCATGGTCTGGTTTTTCAACCGTATTGGCGTCATGGCACCGGATGATGACCATCCCTACGGACATGCAAGATTCGAGACCTTTGGCACACTGATTCTTGGCGCGCTATTGATCCTGGTCGCAGGTGTCCTGATCTACGACAGCATTGTACGGTTGATGGATATCACGGCGGTCCAGTTACCTGCCTGGCCGGCACTACTGGTCGCATTGGCGTCGATCCTGGCAAAAGAATGGCTCTATCGCGTCACCGCCCGACTAGGAACCAACAGTCGCTCGAAATTGATGTTGGCCAATGCTTGGCATCATCGCAGCGACGCTCTTTCTTCTGGCATCGTATTGGTCGGGGTCGGGGGAGCCATGTTGGGCTTCTCTTGGTTAGAAATGCTCGCCGCCATCGGCGTATCTTTGATG
>JABMOJ010000061.1 GCA_013204195.1 SAR86 cluster bacterium | reverse complement strand
GTTCTGCTCCGGGTCAAGCACTTCCAACAGGGCCGAGGCTGGATCACCCTGAAATGACGCGCCGATCTTGTCGATTTCATCCAGCATGATGACTGGATTTGAGACCGCGACTTCCTTTAGCGATTGGATCAACTTGCCGGGCATCGCTCCAATATAAGTTCGGCGGTGGCCTTTAATTTCCGCTTCATCACGCATGCCACCCAAACTAAACCGATAGAACTTTCGACCCAGCGCATTGGCGATGGATTTACCAATTGACGTTTTACCCACGCCTGGCGGACCAACCAACAACAGAATCGAACCTGCCATCTCACCGCGATAGGCGCCGACGGCAAGGAATTCGATAATGCGCTGTTTAATATCCTCAAGACCGTCATGATCCTGATCGAGAGTACGCCTCGCCTGTTTCAAATCCAGTTGGTCATGACTCGTCACCCCCCAGGGTACAGAAGTTAGCCAATCCAGATAATTACGAGTCACGGCATACTCGGCAGAAGCCGTTTCCAACACGCGAAGCTTTTCGATTTCCTCGTCGGCACGAGCCTGAACATGAGCTGGCACCCCCAGTGCCTGCAACCGCTCAATAAACTTGTCGGCATCGGCTTGCCGGTCATCTTTGGTAATCCCCAGCTCCTTCTGAATCACCTTGAGCTGTTGGCGCAGAAAGAATGTTTTCTGTTGTTCGCTAACCTGCTCGTTGACCTGCATGGTGATCTTCGCCTGCAGCCGGGCTATTTCAAGTTCCTTGCGCAGTAATAGCAGCACTTTTTCCATGCGCTCCAGTAGCGGCAAGGTCTCCAATATATCCTGCATATCTTCCGCGGAGGCAGAGGTAATCGCAGCCGCGAAGTCAGCCAGCGGGCCTGGCTCGTTAGGGTTGAAATAATTCAGGTATTGCTTGAGCTCTTCGTTGTACAGCGGATTGAGGGTCATTAATTCCTTGATGATGTCGATCAGCGCCATCGCATAGGCGCGCAATTGACTCTCATCGGCCACCACTGGTGATTCCAAATATTCGACCCGAACAATGAATGGCGGTATTTTTCGAATCCATTCCTTGATCCGAAAACGCCGTACTCCCTGAGCAATAAACTGCAGCTTACCTTTGACCTCCTGCAGTCGATGAATACGCGCGACACAACCAATCTCGCGAACATCTTCCGGTCGTGGGACACCACTGCCGTCGACAATGGGCGCATAGCTCATGGCAATGAGTTTGTGTGCGGTTTCTGCGACACGCTTTATGCCATCACCCCAGGGCTCGCCTTCAACCACAATCGGTTGAACCAATACCGGAAAGTAAGGCTCTGATGTCAGTGGAATAAGTTGTAGCGTGTCAGGCAGTACCTCGTCGGGGCGCGCCAGTAGATATTTCGGCTTTTTATTGCGGGGAATAAATTCAACTTGCTCTTTGTTCTCTTCGCTCATAGGGGGCGCACTCGATAGGGGCTAAAACCAAATTGTTGGGTCAAACCTAGTCGATTCAAGAGTCCGCCTATGCCAACTCAGCAACCGAAAGATCGAGCACCCAGCGTTAAAATGGAAGCTCGTCGGCCTATAGAAAAGTTTGTCCGGCGTGACTGCACTATTCTAGGAAAATCAGGCTAGAATCGATTATCTGCCAAGTCTATCGAAGGGCCCATGACCACTGTCACTTGTATTGAAGATCTCCGGGTTTTATACGAAAAACGCGTTCCTCGAATGTTTTACGATTACGCAGAGTCCGGTTCATGGACCGAGTCCACACTCCGCGACAACGTCGATGCTTTCGCTCGAATCAAACTCAGACAAAAAGTCCTGGTCAACATCGCCAACCGTTCTCTCGCCAGCACCATGGCTGGGCAGGCGGTCACTATGCCAGTGGCTTTAGCGCCCACAGGCTTGACCGGGATGCAACACGCCGACGGTGAAATCTTGGCTGCTCGAGCTGCTGAGAAGTTTGGTGTACCCTTCTGCCTGTCGACCATGAGTATCTGCTCCATCGAAGATGTCGCGGACCAAGTCACTCAGCCCTTCTGGTTTCAGCTCTATGTGATGCGCGACCGAGACTATATCACTCGACTGATCCAGCGGGCGAAGGCCGCCCAGTGCTCCGCCCTAGTACTTACCCTAGACCTGCAAATCATGGGACAAAGACATAAAGACATAAAAAATGGACTTTCCACACCCCCCAAGATGACCTTGAAAAATATCGCGAATATAGCAACCAAACCTCGCTGGGCCATGGGGATGCTGCGGACTCGAAGGCACAATTTCGGCAATATCGTTGGCCATGTATCCGGCGTCGACAACATGGGGAGTCTGAGTCAATGGACGACGAGCCAATTCGACCCCAGCTTGAGCTGGGAAGACGTCGCATGGGTCAAAGAGCAATGGGGCGGCAAGCTGATTCTAAAGGGCGTTATGGATCCCGAAGATGCTTATATGGCCGTTAAAAGTGGCGCCGATGCGTTGATTGTCTCCAACCATGGCGGTCGACAACTCGACGGCGCACCGGCAGCCATCGATGCCCTGCCAGGCATCGTTGCTGCGGTCGGCAACGCGATTGAGATATGGATGGACGGTGGTATTCGTAGCGGTCAGGATGTCTTCAAAGCCATCGCCCTCGGTGCTAAAGGCACCCTGATTGGCCGAGCATTCCTTTATGGATTGGGTGCCATGGGTGAAGCCGGAGTCACTCGCTGTTTGCAAATCATTGAACAAGAACTGGATCTGACGATGGCGTTCAGTGGCCTGAGCGACATCAATGACGTTGACGAGAAGGTCATTTGGGCACCCGGTACCCGCTGAACCATGCCAGCCATGATTCACCAACGCAGTCAAAAACCAGGACGAGTCGCGGTACTCTTCGCCGTCACTGGCGCGCTGCTGTTGCTCACCTTGACTTGGATACCCAATATTGACGCCGCGGCGAACCAGTATCTGAGTGACGCACTAAGCAGTCATTTACTGGTCTACGCCAGCGCCAGAACGATTAACGCGATCATTTCAGTGATTGCCTCCATAGAAGTCAGTCTCAACTTCGGTGCAGGCGTCGCGCTGCAACCCGGTGAGGCGCTCGACCCCTTAAATGACTTGATCGAGCGGTTTTCAGGGTTTGTACTCTATGGACTCGCGGCCCTTGGGTTACAACAGGTTGTGTTAGTTGCCGCCGGCAGCGTCGCCGCCAAGGTGCTGACTAGCTGCGCTGTGATTGGCGCTCTAACTGCTTATCTATGGCGCAGCCCATTACCTGCCTGGCTACTACGCTTGCTGCTCCTGCTGATGTTAGTCCGATTCGTTTTTGTCTTGCAAGTCGGTTTGAGCTGGGGACTCGACAAGCTCTATTTTGACACGGAACAACAGCAAGCTTTGGCCTCTCTGAATCTGGTCAAAGATCATTTGCACGATCTGCGCAACAGCTATATGCAGTCGATTAATGCCAACGGATTTTTCGGTGGCACCTGGCAAGCAGCTCAAGCGCTTATCGGCAGTGACGAACAGCAAAGCCTGACTGACATTGCCGCAACCGCTATTATCCGCTTGCTCGTCATCCTGCTGTTACAAAGCCTGCTGCTGCCGTTGGTGTTTATCTGGCTGACCTGGCAGATCATCAAATCTACCCTCAACAGACCGACCAATTAAGCCGCCGCAGCGGCTTAACTCGCCAGCCGCTTGTGCTTTTCGATCACATCGAAAGCATTCTGAATTTCCTTGAACTTTTCCTCAGCCACCGATGCCAGCTCAGGTGACATACCATTCGCCAAAACCCGGTCCGGATGATACTCCATGGCTAATTTTCGGTAATTCGCTTTAATCGCTTTCAACTCGTCAGTGGGTTTACAGCCCAAGATCTGGAAGCACCGACTCAGATCGTTATTCGAGCCAGTAAAGCGGCTCTTGATCTGTTCGTAGTGGTTTTCCAGCTGAAAAATTCGAACAGCCTGCAGCAACAATTTTTCTTCCGCTGCATGCAAGGTGCCATCGGCATAGGCCACCAACAACAGCAGATCAACCAGCGACTCCTTGACCACTCGGACCGAGCCAAACTCTTGCTGAAATTGCTGAGCAAAGCTCTCGAAGGTCGCCTCTGAATCCTTGGCAGCGTTAAATATTTGAATCGCCAGCTTTCGCGCCTGCGCATCAAGGCGCAGATTCTCGCGCATCACTCGATCGATAACATCCACTTCGGCTTGAGAC
>JABMOJ010000060.1 GCA_013204195.1 SAR86 cluster bacterium | reverse complement strand
GCTTAGCATTACCGTAACGGACCCGATAAGACCGTGGAGCGACCGAGTATTGGTCGGCGTTCGTCAGAGTGTCAGATCGATTGTGTGAATCTGGTGATCCCAGGGATCGTGACGCCGGTACAACCTGAGCAGGCAGCGCAAACGCTGGATATGCCTCGGGCTGACGAGTTACTGACAGCGGTGCGTGACTTTTTGCGTGCTGATGTGATGGATGGCACCACCGGTCGGGTCAATTTTCTCGCTCGGGTTGCGGGTAATGCGCTGGATATTGTGCTTCGTGAAAGTCAACTGGGGGGGGCGGCACGGGCGCTGGAGTTGGAGAAGTTAAGGCTTCTGTATGGTTCGGCGGTAGCCGACGACGATCTGGAGGCGCTGCGCTGGCGTCTGACTCGAGAATTGCGCGATGGCACTCAGGACCTTGATGATGAGCGATTACATGATTATTTGCGTCACGCCGTGGCGAATCAGATTGCTATCGATCAGCCGCGCTACTCAGGTTTTAAAGTGGCCACAGGTCAGTCAAGCTAATGTCGGCCAGACTGCTCAGTTCGGCAATAAGGTGAATCGTCAGGCCGGCTAAGCCGCCGACAACTGTGCCATTGATGCGAATGAATTGTAGGTCGCGGCCGATCTGCAGTTCAATTCGTTCCGCAGTGGCTGTGGCATCCCAGTTGTCGATCGTGCCGGAAATCAGGTCTGCCACTTCATGGCCATAGGTTCGAATGAGGTGGCGGGCACTGGCGTCTGCCCACCCATCGATCTTGTTGGCCAGGGCCGGATCTTCGAGAATAGATTCACCAAACTTTATCACCGACTTTTGAATTGTCTGCTTGAGCTCGGCGTTGGGGTTTTCGCTTTGATGTAATAAAGCTTGTTTGATATCTTGCCAGAGAGTGCCGGTAAAATCCCGTAACGCTGGTTGGTTCAGTAGATCCTCTTTGATCGAGACTTCCTTGTTGCGAATATCCTGTGAATGCTTCAGGTCTTCCATAAACTGATCAGTGATCGTGACCAGCTTGATGCGCATAGGGTGAAAAATATCCATCTGCA
The DNA here is from genome assembly GCA_013204195.1 of SAR86 cluster bacterium. Taxonomy (GTDB): domain Bacteria; phylum Pseudomonadota; class Gammaproteobacteria; order Pseudomonadales; family Azotimanducaceae; genus UBA4582. The sequence goes on along the minus strand of JABMOJ010000060.1, from coordinate 6,659 downwards.
TTTCATACAGAGTTTTGCTCAGGCTGCGAACCAGTTTTTTATACACAGCCTTGTCAAGACTCGAGGGAAACCACCAGGGTGTTTCTGTACCGACTTTTTCGCGCAGTTGCTCGTCATTGTCTTCTAACAGATTCAAGGCGATTCGAACGGCGGCATCCATGGCTTCCTGTTGACGTCTGCCCGAGGTTAGGAATGTCAGCAACTCGCCAATGAGTGGCGCGAATGAAGTATCCCGAATTTTGTCGGCGACCTTCTGTTCGATCATCCGCTGGATATCTGCGTCGTTCATCACCCGGACCGCTCCTGCCAGTCCAGCGGTGAGTTGTTCGGCCACCGCGTCGGCATTCTTCGGTGCGACGATCCACAAGGCCACTTGCTGGCTCAGATTCATGGCTCGGATCTTGGCAGAAATGACCTGTTCCGAGAGAAAATTCTCCTGGACGAAGCGCCCGAATTGCTCGGCGATCTGACTTTTACGGTTGGGTATGATCGCTGTGTGCGGGATCTTCAGACCCAGGGGGTGCCGAAACAAGGCGGTGACGGCGAACCAGTCAGCGAGGGCGCCGACCATGGCGGCTTCTGCGGTGGCTTCCACATAACCAACCCAGGGCGCGAACTCGTGGAACAGGCGCGCGACGATATAAACAGCAGTGACTGCGAGCAAGAGCCCGGTTGCCAGGCGTTTCATGCGCGCCAGATCCTCGTGTCGGGATTGCGCGGGGTCCGTGGACTTGTAGTGGAACATGAGTGGCCAATCGATGAGTTAACGGACTCACAGATCATAAAGCATCATCGGAGCATGATGTAGTTGTTATGGATCAACGTATCCTGCTGTCGACTCGGTTGGCATCGAATGAGCCCAAAATAACCCTGGCACGATCGCGGCTGTTGCAATCGCGCATGGGCTTGTGATTCCATTAGCTCAAGGATTATAAATAAGGATTTTAGGTGCTGGACAAAACGTTCTCGATGCAGGGTAAACATGTGGTCATCACTGGCGCTTCTTCCGGTTTTGGTGCGCATTTCGCTGAATTGATCGCCTCCGCTGGAGGCAAGGTCGTCCTGGGTGCCAGGCGGGTCGATAAACTTGAGGCGCTGGTAAACCAGCTAACAGCGGCAGGGGGGCAGGCGCTGGCGCTGGCGCTGGATGTTCGCGATCCAGTCAGTGCTCGGGCATTTTTGGACAATGCGGCAGCGGCCTTTGGCCCCATTGATGTGCTCATCAATAACGCCGGCGTTGAGTCTGGCGCCAAAACCTATGCCATGATTGATGAAGATGACTGGGACTTCGTCATGGACACGAATCTTAAAGCCGCCTGGCGACTCTCGAAATACTATACAGAGCATGTGGTGGCGAATCAGCAGTCCGAGGGTAACATCGTCAATATTGCATCTATTACGGCATTTCGAACCATTAAGGGGCAATTTCCCTATGCCGTCTCCAAGGCCGCTTTGATCAAGGTCACAGAAGTCATGGCGCTGGAAGCGGCGAAATATGGGATTCGCGTGAATGCGCTAGCGCCAGGCTATATTCTTACTGACGTTAGCCGCGTCTTGCTTGAGGGCGAGGGCTCCGATACTTTTCGTAAGGGAATTCCCATGCGTCGCTATGGCGAGTTCGCGGACCTTGATGGCCCAATCCTGTTGCTGGCATCTGATGCCTCCCGTTATATGACCGGTTCGACCCTGGTGGTTGACGGCGGTCATATCTGTGCAGAGCTTTGACTAGAGCTTTGACTAGAGCTTTGACTAGAGCTTTGACTAGAGTTCTGACGACAGGCGCTCTGACCAGCTCGTAAATGACGTAATAAGTCGTAAATAAAACAATCACTTGCATTCTACCTGCAAATGATAATAATTCTCATACACATTAACACGACGTGGATGTTCAACCGCTCAATGAACCTGGCAGAAATGAGACAAGCGAGCCAATGCCTAGTGCTTGAGGCAGCCGTAGATGCCGCAGAGATCCAAAGTCGGCTTTATGCTCTGGGCCTCTATCCTGGCGTCAAGGTCGAGGTGCTGCGCTTTGCGCCGGCCGGTGACCCGATACAGATACGAATTGGCTCGACACTGCTGAGTATTCGAAAGCAAGAAGCCCGACTAATCGAAGTCGAGGCCCTTGAATGACCAGTGTCACCATCGCTTTGATCGGTAATCCTAATTGCGGCAAAACCACGCTGTTTAATAACCTGACCGGTGCTCATCAGAAGGTGGGAAACTGGCCAGGCGTCACGGTTGAGAAAAAGTCCGGCACAATGATGCTGGGCGACCAGTCGGTGGAGATTGTCGACCTACCGGGTATCTACTCACTAGAGCAGGACTACCTAGGCCTAGATGAAATAATTGCGAGGGATTTTCTCCGTCAGGAGAATTATGACCTAGTGATTAATATCATCGATGCGACCAATCTAGAACGTAATCTGGTGCTGACCCAGCAGGTGTTGGAGGCCAGCCAAAATGTTATCGTCGCCTTGAATATGGTGGATGTCGCGCACCAGAATGGCGTTGAGATTGATGTTGTCGCCTTGTCCAAAAAATTAGGCGTGATAGTCGTGCCGATTGTTGCCTCTCGGGGTACTGGCGTCGATGGCTTGAAATTCCATATGCAGGAATCCCTGACCGCCGGTAAAAAACCCGAGACTGAGCGCTCGGTAGAGGTCAGTCACGATATCCATGAAGCCACGGGTGATAAGCTGATTCGCCGTTACCACACGGCCAAGCGACTGGTAGACGGGGTGATGCTGATGACGCTGGTGGAGCACTCGCTGACGGAACAGATCGACCGATGGGTCTTGGATCGCTGGCTGGGTATCCCGTTTTTCCTGTTTATGATGTATGCGATGTTTACCGTGGCCATCAGCTTTGGCGCGGTGTTTATCGATTTCTTTGATATTCTTTTTGGGGCGGTGTTTGTGGATTCGAGCCGTTGGCTGCTGACCTGGTCAGGTTTTCCTGAATGGTTGGTGGTTCTGCTCGCCGATGGGCTCGGCAGCGGTATTCAGCTGGTCGCTACCTTCATTCCGGTGATTGGATTTTTGTTCCTGTGTCTATCGATGCTTGAGGACTCTGGCTATATGTCACGGGCGGCCTTTGTGGTCGATCGTCTGATGAGCAAACTAGGGCTGCCCGGCAATGCTTTTGTGCCGTTGATTGTTGGCTTCGGCTGTAATGTCCCTTCGGTGATGGCGTCTCGCACATTGGGTCGTGACAGTGATCGGTTGTTGACGATTGCCATGGCGCCCTTTATGTCTTGCGGTGCACGGCTGACGGTTTATGCGTTATTCGCTGCGGCCTTCTTTCCGAATAATGGTCAGAACATTGTCTTTTTGTTGTACCTGCTGGGTATTGGCATGGCGGTGCTGACGGGTTGGGTGTTCCGCAAACAAATCTTTGCTACGGAGATGACACCTTCGTTTCAGGAAATGCCTGCTTATCATCTGCCTGTTGCGCGTAATATTCTGCTGACCACCTGGTTCCGCTTGCGGGCTTTCGTGTTCCGCGCCGGCAAGACCATCGTTCTCGTCGTCATCGCGCTGAGTTTTCTCAACTCTATCGGTACTGATGGCAGCTTCGGTAATGCCAACACTGACAAGTCAGCTTTATCTGTGGTTGGTAAGGCGATTACGCCATTATTTGTCCCCATCGGACTGAGTCGAGATAACTGGCCCGCTACCGTTGGTCTATTCACCGGTTTGTTTGCGAAAGAGGCCGTCGTTGGGACGCTGGATGCGTTATATAGCGGCTCGGAAATAGTTGACTTGAATGCGCCGCCGGACATCAATGCGGCCGTTCAGGCCGCATTGATGTCTATCGTGACCAACACCAGTGAATTGTTGGGTCATCTGGGTGACCCGCTGGGGCTGGATATGGGCGACCTGAGTGACCAGTCGAAGATGGCCGAAGTTCAGGGTGTTAACACCAGTACCTTGACCAATATGGCGAGTTTGTTTGGCAGCCAATTAGCGGCGTTCTCTTATTTGGTGTTTATTTTATTGTATGCGCCTTGCGTGGCAGTGTTGGGCGCTATCGCCAAAGAAGCAGGCTGGCGCTGGATGGCGCTGGTGTTCTGTTGGAGCACGGGTCTTGCTTATGTGACCGCAAGCACGGTCTACCAACTGGGTAGCTTTAGCGCGCACCCACTGTTTTCTGGACTGTGGTTGCTGGGGTGTGTGCTGGTGATGATTGTCGCTATTAGTTCTCTGAAACGCATTGGTCAGGGGGCGCTGCCTGCCAATCGAATCGCGGTGGTTCAACTCGGTTAAGTGGCAAGTTCTGGCGTTAATGCCGTGCTTATTGCCTATTGCTTAAAGCTTTAAGCATTATCGTTTAATGCCCACTGCTCAAAGCACTGGCTTTCTAAGCAGCGCCAGCATGACACCTGACAACAGGTTAGCCGAGCCTACCATCAAGATGGCGCCGTCATAGTTGCCCATGATGTCAAAATAGTAAGACGTTGCCAGCGGCGCGCCGGCGGTCAGCAGAATCGAAAAGGGCAGCGCGGCACTGCGTACGGAGCCCAAATAGCGCCGACCAAAAAAGCTCGCCCAGATCACTTCCTGCAAGGGAATCATCCCGCCCCAACCGAACCCCAAGACCACGAAGCCGAAATAAATCCAGGCTAGCGACTGGCCCTGAACCGCGAAAACGATGATAAACAGAGAAACGCCGGTCAAGACGGCGCTAATCGACGCCAGTGGTCTGGCGTCAAGGCCATCGATCAGCCAGCCCCAGATGGGCTTGGACAGCAATGCAGGTATAGAGGTGATGGTGATCATCCATGCCGCTGTCGATCGTGTGTAACCGGCATCGGTCATCAAGGGTACTGTCTGCAGCAACATGACCTGGATGGTAATGCCGAATAAGCCGAAGGCCAAGACTAGAAAGTAGAATGAATAGCTCGACATGGCCTGGCGCCGAGTCATGGAGTTGTCGAAGTCTGATAATGCTTTGGCATTTTTGCCGGAGGCGACGTCCGCAGCTGAATGGCCGTCGGGGAGTAAATCATAGTCTTCCGGTGTGCGGCGCATCATCATCGCCACCGGGCCGATCAGCATGATGGTGATCAGCGCTAAGATTTTCCAGGTCGTACGCCAGCCAAAATCGTCGATTAACCAGGTTGCCAGCGGGGTCAATAAAATGCCAGCAAAGGAAACCCCCATCGCCGCGAAAGCGATCGCCCGGCCGCGAAAATTGACGAACCACTTGGCCAGGGTCACGTTGACCACCAGATTGCCAACCAAGGCCGCGCCAAAGGTTAGTACGATGCCGTTCAGTAGTACCCAGTGCCAGAGTTTCGTGACGTACGCGATGGCAAACAGAGCCGCGCCGAGAATCAAGGTGCCCGCTAACATAAAGCGCCGGGCGCCGAAGCGATCAACGTAGCCGCCGATCAGAAAGCCGGTCATGGCCATAATAATTTGACCAAGACTTCTCGGTAACGTGAACTCAGTGCGAGTCCAACCCAGGCTCTCGGTCATGGGGATCATAAATGGCCCTATGACGTAATTTTGGACGCCTGCCGCGACGAACTGAGCAATAAACGCCGCCACGATCAGCCAATAGCCATAATAGATTGCGGTAGAAGGTGTATTGGCTATGGTCATTATCGCTAACTGTGTCTGAGTCGCAGGATACTAGCAGGTCATGAAGGGCCAGGGATAGGCGTTGTGTTAGGTTGGGCTAGATGGCGGCGATTTAGCGTCAGGCAGTTGAATCATTTCGCCTAACCTTGTTTTCTCGCCCAGTCGGGAGTCGTGAAAACTTAGAAACAGGTTTGGGACCCAGGAAAAAATAGACTCGCCGAAGAAACTGCCGCTGCTCGGTAACAGGCTGCGAATCTCGCGATTTTTGGCTGTCGCGAGGGCGTCTGAAGATCACGAAATACTGAACCCGTTGGGATGGTTGTTGGCGAATCGGTACTCGCCAAAATAGGTCTGCTATTGGCAGGTTTTGTCGGGCTTGCCAGGGCCTCGATACTGGCGAGCCCATGGCGCACCGCTGGAACTGGCGGGGTAAAAATGCAAAGATACACGAGAATTCGACATCAGTGATACTCGTGGACATTAGAACAAAATTAGCGCTCGCTCTCGTCTTTGTCTCATTGTTGAGTATGGCTCTGTTGGGTACCTTTGCGTATCAAACGGCGGCTGTGCTCCTGCAAGAGATTTCTGTGCGGCAGCTGGATGCGCTGGCAGAAAGCAAGAAGCGAGACCTCGTCAAGGTGCAGGAAGCCTGGCGAGATCAGTTGCGATTGACCCGCAGTCGAACCGATTTGCGGGAAAATCTGCAGCAATACCTGACTCAAAAAAACTCATCTGCGTTGTTGCGGGTCAACGAAATTATTGAGAATGCGGTGACTGCAACGGATAATTTGGACCGCATTAGTATTCTGGACTTACAGGGCAATGCGGTTGCCAGTTATGGTCAGTACGACGGCGAATACTCCTCGCAGCCACTCAATGATACTCAGGCTATTGTTTATCAAGGCTCCTATTTCAGCGATAACGGCGGATTGCGTGTGGTCTACGGGAGTTTGTTGAATATCAATGGTGTCGGCATCGGTCAGATCGAAGTGGTGTTTGATGGTTTGGATCTGTTCTCGATGACCGGTAACTACACAGGGTTAGGCGAAAGTGGCGAGTCCTTGGTGGTGATGC
>JABMOJ010000059.1 GCA_013204195.1 SAR86 cluster bacterium | reverse complement strand
GCAATCAGCAATCGCGACACGATCATCAATTTAACAAATCATACCTACTTTAATCTGGATGGTGCTGCTACTGGCGACGGGGATATCCGCAACCACGAGCTGCAGATTGCCGCTGGAGCCTATCTGCCCATCGATACGGAAGTATTACCCACTGGCGAGATCAAAGCTGTAGCAGACACCGCGTTTGATTTTTCGCAATCAGCAAATATCGGTAGCAGGTTGGCGCGTGGGGATGAACAATTAAGTTTGGGGCTTGGCTTTGATCACTGTTTTGTTTTGAATCAAATAACAAACAGTGACGATGATGGCGCGTTGGCCCAGTCAGTTGCGAGCCTTTACAGTCCAGATTCCGGCATTGTGCTGGAAATATTCACGTCTGAGCCTGGCTTGCAATTTTATACGGGAAACTATCTGCCAACACCTCATGCGGGGCTGTGCCTGGAAACTCAGCATTTCCCTGACAGTCCGAATATGCCCCATTTTCCCTCGACGCGGCTAGCTGCTGGCGCTGTCTTTGACAGTACCTCGATCTACCGTTTTACGGCTAAATAGCCTTGTTGGCAGTCGCCCCTTGGCTGACAATTGGTGTTAAGAGCATTGGCGGTCTGAAGGAACTGTTGTCGATGCGCATCAAAGCAGGATTGTTGTAGCGAAAATGCCGGGCTGCAGAGATCAGTCTGGATAGCCATCAGGGTTTTTTTGCTGCCAACGCCAGGCATCCCGGCAGATATCTTCAAGACTCTTTTCTGCTCGCCAACCTAATTCTTGCAGTGCTTTGGTCGGGTCAGCATAATATTCGGCGATATCACCTTCGCGGCGTGGGCCCACGGTATAGGGTAGTGTCAGGTGGTTAGCGGTTTCGAAGGCGTGGATGACATCCAGTACCGAGTGGCCGACGCCGCTGCCGAGATTATAAGTCACCAATCCGGGGTTCTCGGCGAGCTTGTTAATGGCCGCCAAGTGGCCGCGGGCCAAGTCCACCACATGAATATAATCGCGAACGCAGGTGCCGTCCGGTGTGGCATAGTCCTGGCCAAAGACTACCAGTTGTTGGAGTTTGCCAACGGCGACCTGAGTCACAAAGGGCAATAAATTATTCGGTGTACCGTGGGGATCCTCGCCGATCTCGCCGCTGGCATGGGCGCCGCCAGGATTAAAATAACGTAATCGGGCGACATTGAATTTGGGATTAGCGATACAGACATCTTCCAAGATTTTTTCGATAAACAGTTTGGAGCGACTATAAGGATTCGTGGCATCAATAATCGGTGAGGATTCATCGACGGGTATTTTTTCGGGCTCACCGTAGACCGTGGCAGATGAGCTGAAGACTAATCGATGCACATCGTGGCGCAGCATGCAATCGACTAGGTTAAGGGTGGTGTTGATATTAGTCTGATAATAATTCAGCGGTTCACGAACAGATTCGCCCACGGCTTTGAGTCCGGCAAAATGCACGACCGCGTCGAATGGCTGATTGGCAAACAGCTGATCGAGGGCTTTCACCTCAAGCAGATCGATTTTATGCAAGGCCACGTTAGACTGAGTCAGGGCTTCGACTCTAGCGACCGACATCGCCGAGCTGTTAGCAAGATTGTCGACAATAGTGACTTGGTGTCCTGCGAGTATCAGCTCGACCGCGGTGTGCGAGCCGATATAGCCCGCCCCACCAGTTAGCAGTATCTTCATCGAAGATTCATTTGCAGGTGCGATTCGAGTTCGGCGATGGCTTGCTCGCTGTTGAGTACTTTAATAGTGGTCATGCCCAGTGCTTTCGCTGGCTTGAGATTGATGCCCAGGTCGTCAAGGAATATGGCTTCGCTAGGCTCGATTTCAAGGGTGTCGCAGGCCAGGCGATAGATCGCGGGGTCTGGTTTGCGAATGCCAGCCTTGCTGGATTCGATGACGGTATCGAATAGCGCCATGACCGCCTCGAATTGTGCTACCCGTTGCGGGTCCCGTGCCATGCCGGCGCCGCTACCTGCATTTTTGACATTGTTAGTAATGCAGCCGACCTTCATGGTCGCTTTGATCAATGTCAGTGCTTTGACCATTTCTGGGCGAATGTCGCCGGATAGTAATGCCAGGATTTGTTGTCCCCTGACAGCATGGCCGTGCATGAGTGCCTCGTCCGCAAACAATTGGTCGAAGGCAGTCACGTCTATTTGAGCGCTCTCTAGCAATGCCCAGGCATTAGATTCCGGATTCGTTGAGTTAATGCCGCGAATGAAATCTACAGGTAGGTTTTCAGCCTGCTCGAAACGATTGAATGCTTCAAATGGACTTGACGTCATGACGCCACCGAAGTCCCATAACACTGCTTTATACATAACTACTCACTCACATTGATTTCAAACATGGCAGAATCCGGCCGGGCTAAGCCGCGCTGAGAAGAATTAATTGCGTCGATCATTAATCGCACGTTAGGCGAATTGGGGAATTCGTCTATAGCTTGTTGCACGGCAACCTCAAGTCGCAGTTCACGCATGAACAGGATGCGAAAGGCTTTTCTGACTTCCGCGATGTCTGCTGCGCTGTACCCAGCACGCTCCATCCCGACCTTGTTGATAACACGCATATGCGCGGGAAAGCCTTCTGCGATAGTGAACGGCAGAACATCTTGAATGGTTCGGGACATACCGCCGACCATTGCGGCTCTGCCGATATGGCAGAATTGATGAATGGCTGAGAGCCCACCTATGTTGGCATGATCACCGATGGTGACGTGGCCAGCGAGGGTTGCGCTATGGGATAGAACCACGTGATTGCCAACCTCGCAGTTATGTGCGACGTGAGCATGGGCAAGCAGGGTACAGTCATCACCAATGCTGGTCATGCTGCCGGCCTCAGTGCCGCTATGGATACTGACAAATTCTCTGATAGTATTTCTGGCCCCGATGCGCGTGTACGTAATCGTGTCAGGAACGTGTTTCTGGTCCTGGGATTGAATGCCGATAGTGGCAAATGGGAATATTTCCGTGTCGTCGCCAATCTCCGTGTAGGGGTCAACAACAACATGGGAGCGCAAGACTGTATTTGCGCCGATTGTGACATTGGCGCCAATCGTACAGAAGGGGCCAATAACGCAGTTTTCGCCGATTTTCGCCGTTGGATCGACGACTGACATTTTATCGATCTTGATCATTCTGTTCTCCTGCGACTCTACGTCGTCTTACGAGGTGCTGGACTCGCAGAATCCGATTAAAGGGTCGTTAGCGGGTTTCGCTGTCGTGTGTTGCGCGTTGACCGCCGATATGCATCGACTAGCCCGTGTGATTCTGCGCCTCGCGGACTACGACGAGTTGCGCTATCTAAACGGTGATCCCTGGTCTGAAAAAGCCTCTGCTGTGGTTGTGTGTCGATTTAGTCGGAACTAAAGCGCGAATAAGCACATATAATACCACTGTCCGGCGAGCAGGAAAGCCTATTCCGATGCTAAATCGATTGCTGATAAGCGCCGGCAGTATTTTGGCAGCCCGCCAGCGTGGTGTTGAGCGATCCTCCTCCATTGGGGGCATTAACTAGCCGGTGAGTTTTTGAGCGCTGCGGCCCGTAAGCAGTTTTCCTTCGCTAACGATTGATTCCACTCGCATGCTGAGCTGATCCCTAACATGTCGCGGGCGAATCCGCAAAGTTCAATAGTGGACGTTTGTCCATTATTGAGTTGGTTATCGTTAGTTTTCTTTTTACCGACCAATGCTATAATTTGCGACTCATTCCATTACAGGCAAGGGTGATCCGGAGCCACGCATGCACCGGCAACCCGTTTTCTATGCAAGATCAAAAAAAGCCAATAAGTCCCCCACTCGATAGGTCATTTGTCGACAAACACTCGTTCTCTCGCGAAGAGTTGCTCGATTGTGGCCATGGCCGTCTGTTTGGGCCTGGTCGGGCGCATCTGCCGATTGATGAAATGCTGATGATTGACCGAATTGTTGACATCAGCGAGACAGGGGGAAGTCATGGTAAGGGTAAGATTCGAGCTGAACTGGATATCCACCCGGACCTGTGGTTTTTCAAGGTGCACTTCGTCGATGATCCCGTGATGCCTGGGTGTCTAGGACTTGATGCGCTTTGGCAACTAGTGGGTTTTTACTTAGCTTGGAAGGGCAACTGGGGTATCGGTCGGGCGCTAGGTTGTGGCAAGGTGGCGTTTCGCGGTCAGGTACTGCCAACAGCTAAAAAATTAGAATACGATATTGATTTAACCCGAGTACGTGAAGGCAAAACAGTGCTTGGCATCGCAAACGCTAGGGTGCTGGTAGACGGTGTACAAATATATGTCGCCGAGGATATTAAAGTCGGCTTGTTTTCTTCTTTGGATGAATTTTAGGTGCTCTTATGAAACGTGTTGTCATTAGCGGAATGGGTCTGGTTTCACCGCTGGGTAATAATAAGGCGGAAACCCTTGAGTCTCTTCGAGAAACGCGCTCAGGTATCAAATTCCAGGAAGCCTATAAGGAAATGGGGTTGCGGAGCCATGTGGCTGGTAGCATCGATATCGATATCGATGGCCTGATCGACCGCAAGCTTCGTCGATTTATGGGCGATGCAGCGGCGTTTTCTTATATAGCGCTGGTTGAGGCGATTATGGATGCTGGGCTCGAAGAGTCTGAAGTGTCCAATGTGCGTACCGGAATAGTGGCCGGATCGGGCGGCGCCTCATCTTCTAATCTGATCGAGGCGTCTGATATCCTGCGTTCCAAAGGAATCAAGCGAGTTGGCCCCTATCGTGTAACTCGAACGATGAGTTCTACGGTATCGGCCTGCTTGGCGACGGCCTTTAAAATTAAGGGTGTGAACTACTCGATTACCTCCGCTTGCTCCACCAGCGCTCACTGTATTGGGCACGCGATGGAACTCATCCAGCTCGGTAAGCAAGACATCGTTCTCGCCGGTGGTGGTGAAGAGGAGCACTGGAGTATGACCTCGTTGTTCGATGCCATGGGTGCGTTATCGACCCAGCGTAATGATGCGCCGGCGACGGCCTCGCGCGCTTATGACAAGGATAGAGATGGCTTCGTTATTGCCGGCGGCGGCGGTTTTCTTGTGGTCGAAGAACTCGAACACGCGAAGGCTCGAGGCGCGAAAATTTATGCGGAATTGGTCGGTTATGGCGCAACTTCCGATGGTTTTGATATGGTCTCACCGTCTGGAGAGGGCGGTCGGCGCGCCATCGAGATGGCATTGGCAACTGTTAATGGACCGGTGGATTACATTAATGCACATGGTACCAGCACGCCTGCTGGCGATATCCCCGAAATTAATGCTATTCGCAGCGTCTTCGGTACAGATATACCACCGATATCCTCTACCAAATCGCTGTCTGGCCATTCACTAGGCGCTGCTGGCGTTCACGAGGCCATCTACAGTTTGTTGATGCTTGAGAATGACTTCATTTGTGCGTCGGCGAACGTTGATAACCTTGATCCCGCTGTTGGTGATGCGCCGATCGTGACGTCAAGAATCGATAATGCTGGGCTGAATACGGTCATCTCTAACAGCTTTGGCTTTGGCGGTACGAACGCAGTACTTGCGTTTCAGAGATTCAACGGCTGAGCCTCACAGGTATTTCGAGCTCGCCTACCTTAAGCAGTATCTTCATCAATAATTAATCTATTTAGGCGAGAGCCTAAATAGATTAATCATTTCTTAACAATACACATCAGAACTTAATCATTGCCCGCTATATATTTGCAGGACTTCATGATTGAATGCCTCGTATTGATTTTCGTGCAGGCCGGCAATATATGATGAATAGAGCAAAAGTCGTTATTATTGAAGACGAGCCCGATATCATCGAGGTCATGAGCTACAACCTGAAGCGTGAAGGCTTTCTGGTCAGCGCGTCTAGAAATGGCGACGAAGGCCTGAGTCTGGTGCGTAACCAGTCGCCAGCGCTGGTCCTGCTCGATTTGATGTTGCCTGGAATTGATGGTCTGTCGATCTGCCAACAACTTAAATCTGATCCGATCACGCGAGACATTCCCATTATTATTGTCTCTGCTAAGGGTGAAGAGAGCGATGTAGTGATTGGCCTTGGTCTTGGTGCTGACGATTATATTGCCAAGCCCTTCAGCCCCAGGGAGCTTTTGGCACGGGTCAAAGCCGTGTTGCGTCGTAGTCCGCGACAGGAGGATCAGCGTAAAGATCGTCTGCAGATTAAAGGACTAATGATCGACACAGTCCGTCATGAAGTCTCTATTTCCGATGTTCAAATCAAACTCACGGCAACGGAGTTCAAGTTACTGTTCCAACTTGCCTCACAACCTGGGCGGGCCTTTTCTCGAGAGCAATTGCTTAATAGAGTCGTTGGTGACGGTGTCATTGTGGTCGACCGAAATATCGATGTACACATTCGCTCTGTACGCAAAAAGCTGGGTGACTATAGTCAGATGATCGAGACGATCAGAGGCGTTGGTTACCGTTTTAAGGAGGACTAGATCAAACCCATGTTACGCTCGCGATTTTTATGGCAGTTATATGGTGCATTTGGCCTCACCATTCTAGTCTGCACCCTGATCTTTGGCTTTTTCACCTCTAGCCAGGTTCAAAAGGATGCCAGGCAGCAGGTGCATGCTGGCCTGCTGGCAGAAGCTGCTATTTTACGCCTGATGTTTACTGATGATCTGGTGAATTCGACACCGATCAAAATGCAAAAAGTGACAGAGCTTTTTGAGAAAAGCCAAACGCGAGTGACGGTCATTGACCAGCAAGGGGTGGTATTGGCTGATAATCGAGAGTCACCAAGCCTGATGGACAATCACAGTCAGCGTCCTGAGATCATTCAAGCCAGGTTGAGTGGGGTCGGAGATTCTGAGCGCTATAGCAAAACCGTTGGAAAAAATCTGTTATACGTTGCGCTGCGAATAGAGTCTGCTAACGCCACACTTGGCTACGTGAGAGTCGCGGTGCCAATGAAAGCGGTAGAGGCTCAGCTTGCTGGCCTTAGGAATCAAATTTTGATCAGCGTGTTAGTTATTACGGGCCTATTTTTGGTTTTTGGCTTTTTTCTAACAAGGATCTTCACTCGCCCGATTATTGAAATCACCGGTATCGCTACGCGAATGGCCGATGGTGAGTTGAGTCTGCGATTGGCGCGGTTTCGGCGAGATGAAATTGGTGAGCTAGGTGCTGCTTTGAATAACTTGGCGCAAGGTGCTGAAGACAGGATCGTGGCGTTAACCAACAGTCGAGATGAAATCGCAGCCGTGTTGTCGGGTTTGAATGAAGGAGTTATCGCCGTTGATCCGAAGCAGAGGATTGTTCATATCAATTCAGCGGCGCGGCAGATGCTTAACCTTGAGCGCCATGATCTGGCGGGTTTGCCACTTTGGGAATTGGTGCGAGACAGTGAACTTTGTGATGCTGTCGACGCCTGCATGAGTGAGCAAAACAACGTTAATGGCGTTGTGAAAAGAGAGGGTCGTACGCTAGGTCTGTCTGTGCTGTTAATGCGAAACCAAACGATGAATTCGCCGATAGGCGCTATTGTTGTGCTTGAAAATGTCACGGAAGTGATGCGTTTACAGCAAATCCGGACGGATTTCGTGGCGAATGCGTCCCATGAGCTGAAAACCCCGATTGCCGCTATTCGAGGCTTTGCGGAAACGATCATCGACGACCCTGGCATGGAGGATGATATTCGGCTTCACTTCATAGACAGAATTCGCAGTCAGGCCGCGCGGCTTGACAATATTGTGCAGGATCTTATTCAGTTGTCTCGAGTAGACTCGCCAGTCAAAGTTCAGCTGGACAGCGATATTAATCTGAGCAGCTTGCTGCAACAGGTGTTTAAGG
>JABMOJ010000058.1 GCA_013204195.1 SAR86 cluster bacterium | reverse complement strand
GCCCGAGACATACCACATCAACAATTGATCGCCAGTCTTGATCTGCTTGCCACGCAATTCGAAATCAACATTCGAAGTGCGACGCATATAGGGCAGAGGAGTCTGCCAGCGAATAATCTCTGAGACCATGTTTGGAATCAGGCCTGGGTTGGCCCGAAGTTTGTCGTATTCCGCAGGGTTCTGATTCAATGCCAGAACACCGCCACTCATGGAGTTGCGGGTTGTATCATTGCCACCGACAATCAATAAAATCAGATTGCCGAGGAACTCAAAGGGCTGCATATCCTTGGTATCTTTGCCGTGAGCCAGCATTGAAATCAGGTCAGAGCCCGGCTCTTTCATCGCCGCCCGCTCATTCCACAGCGTGGTGAAATACGCTAAACACTCCAGCAATTCCGTGCGGCGTTGCTCTTCTGATTCAACCACGCCGGTGCCAGGCGCGGCGGTGGCAACGTCTGACCAGCGGGTCAGCTTCCGTCGGTCCTCGAAAGGAAAGTCAAACAGAGTGGCCAACATCTGTGTCGTCAATTCAATAGAGACGCGATCAACCCAGTTGAAGGTCTCGCCACGGGGCAGGTCGTCGAGTATTTTGCCGGCCCGTTCGCGGATCGTGCTTTCCATCTTCGCCAGATTGGGGGGGGCGACGACGCCGCTAACGGTCGCCCGTTGTAGGTCATGCTTCGGCGGGTCCATCGCGATAAACATCGACAGATTCAGATCCGCTGGATTTGGCTCGGCGTCGACCCGAGGTCCAATGGCAATACCATGTGCAGATGAGAACATATCGTGGTTCTTATCGATGAACATAATGTCTTCGAATTTGGTGATCGACCAGTAACGGCCGATCGCTGGCAATTCATTGAGGTGAACTGGATCTTCGGCGCGCAGGCGCTCGAAGTGAGCCCAATGCAGGTCTTGTTCGAAGAGTCGACCGTCGATGACATTGATGTCCTCGATGGGTACGGAATAGGGGTCGCTGATCACCGGTGGCGCATTGTTGCCTAAAAATGGGCTCATGGTTTCTCGGTCGGCAGGCGCTTGTTCTTCTTTCAGTTGTTCGCTCATAACAGGTCTATCCGTGTGCTATTGGCCAGACCCTGAACGTTAACACACTTTAATTTGCATTTAATGATCAGATTGGGACAGGCGGCTCAAGCGGCGTGCGCTCAGTGCCAGACCGAACCCGACGGCAGTCAGCAGGTATAAACCCGCATCGAATTGGCCGGTAAAGTCGTAAAGCAGGCCGAGAGACAAGGGACCGAGCATGCCACCGACTTCGGCGGCAGAGAAAAACAGGCCGCTCGCGACACCGGCATAACGATCACCGATGCCTGGTAGTTCAACCAGAGTTAAAATCAGCACCGTCATCAAGGCTGAACGGGCGATGCCTTGCAGTAACAAGCCGCTGAACAGCAAAGGCTCATATTGAAACTGCAACAAGATGCTCGCGCCCGCAGCACACAGGCTCAGACCGATGAGAATTGGAAAGCGTCGACCGGGCGTGGCAAGCCGAGGGATTGTCAGTGAGCCAACAATCCCGATCAAGGTTGGGATCGCAGCCCAGTAGCCGGCGGTGATCAAACTCATGCCGTCGTGGCGTAATAATTCAGGTAGCCAATTGTTGAGCCCGTGGTTGAACAGAAAGACGCCGACACTCATCGACAGCACCAGTATGACAGCTGGATTGCTCAGTAGCATCTTGATGACTTGTGTTTGTGGCACCGCTGGTGTGTTTGAGGGCGCTGCAGAGGCTCGATTCAGGGTCGGGTGAAAAGCGATGGCGAGCCAGATAAAGCTTACTAGCAGCGCAAACCCGGTCCACAAAAACATGACATTGCGCCAGTCGCCGCCGAGGCTGGGCAGTAAAGTTGAATGGGTTAGGGTCAACGAGATGACACCGCCAATGGCGGGGCCGGTCATATAGATACCCATCGCTAGGCCACGAGAAGAGCCGGTGAACAAAGAGGTGACGACCTTCGGTGCGCCTGCTGAAATGATGGGCCCACCGATGCCGAACAGCATGACGGCGAACAGCATGGTACTGTAGCTGTCAGCCATACCGCGAAATAAGGTAGAGGCGGCGATCAGCAGGCCGCCGGCGGTTAACGCCCAGCGCGGCCCGAGCTTGTCGAGCAGAATGCCGCAGGGTATCGCTGAGAAAATATACACCAACTGCCAGGCACCCATGATGCTGCCCATGGCCGCATGGCTGAGCTTCAAGTCAGACTCGATCAAACCCGTCAGCGGCGCAAAGCTGGTAGCCGTCAGGCCAAACGCGCAGTACAGCAACCAGACGCCGGCGAGTAGGGCCCAGCGGTACGGATTGTTTGCTGTTGCCGAAGGTGTTGCTGCGGTCGTCGATTCATTCATGGCGCATTAATACCTGGCGATGGCTAAGAGTGGCTAGGTGCCTGACGGGTGAGGTCGATACCGTGGAACCCCGGCAAGAGTACGTTAGAATCAATAGCCGCGACAATCATTAAACGTATTCATACGCCCGCGGGCGGGTCGCTGCTGAGTGGTTAAAAAAGAGTGGTCAAAAAAGAGTGGTCAAAAAAGCAAGCGTTAGTCCTTGATGATGACCTATTTTATCCGGGTCTTGGTAACGCTGGGCCAAGGTGGCCATCCTCTGGGGACTTTTCCCGGATTCATTGGGCTGGCGCTCGGCAACGAACGATATACCATCAATGTCACTTGCACATCGGCGACCCTTGTGGCAGTTTTGTCCGGCTCATTGCATCCAACTTTTCTTACATTTTGTCGGGGTACTCGTGTTACTGGACTTACATACACATTCCATCAAGTCAGACGATGGCCGCGCCAAGGTCGAGAACTATTGCCAGTGGATTCGTTCTAAAAACCTGCCCATTGATGGTTTTGTGCTCACCGAGCACCGTCAGTTTGACGACGAATCAGACTATTCTGCCTTGGCTGAAAAATTTGACCTGTGCATTCTCAAGGCCAGCGAGGTGGAAACCGAATATGGCCATGTGCTGGTTTACGGGGTGACACCGGGGTTACAGGCAGAGTTTGATTTCGGCAGTATTTCCCTGTCGCTGGCGCGAGTCATCGAAGCCAGTAATGCCCATGGTGCTATTGCCGTGCCTTGTCACCCGGGGCGCCCGCGTGTAGGCATGTTTGCTCATACAGACGAATTGGGCGTACCCGAAGGGGTCGAAATTGTCGAAATTTATAACGGTGGCAGTCGCGATCAAGAAGACCAGATTGCCATCGATAATGCCAGTCAGCTTGGCTATCGCGGTATTGGCGGCAGTGACTCGCATATAGTCAGCCATGTTGGCCGTTGTGCGACGCGGTTTGACGTGGAAATCAAATCCATAGATGATCTAGTGTCAGCACTCAAGGCTGGCCAGTTCGAAGCGGTGAACCTGAAGTCAGGCAATTAAGCGCCCACTCGATAGGCCCCAAAGGTCGCCCCAGGGTAAGGGGTATGAAATGATGTGGTGCCGCAAAAGACAGCAGCAGTCGCAATAGGTCAGCCCATCGCAGCCATTAGTCATTTGGATGCGGTATCCATATAAATTTACAGACAACGCCGGGGGTCATAGTGGACCAGGATATAACAGCAGCACGAGAAAAATTTCTGAATCGGGATTTTGACGAAAAAACCTTTGCGATTCCGGCGGAAAAAACCATTGAATACGCACGCCTTTGCGGCGAGACAGCGCCACGTTTTCTGGACGCCAGCCATCCGGAATTTCAGGCGCCACCGACCTACATTGCCAGCCTCAGCGGCAGTCGGTCCCTGCCGGAAGGATTTCCGCGCTTCGGACTCGGTATGGATGCGGGCAAGGGTGTCGAATGTTTTCTCCCTGTCCGACCGGGTACGACCATCACTGGCCGCACCCATCTACATGATATTTATAGTAAAACTGGTCGTTCTGGGCGTATGGTGTTTGCGGTCTCACGAATGGCATTTTTCGACGCTGACGGTCAACATTTGGCGAATGCAGATAGTCGGCTTGTCATGCGGGAGAAAAGCTAATGGCCATCGCAACGATTCAAGAAGTGGTATTTGGCGAAGACTTGCCCACCTTTGAGCCAGATACTTCACTGGCGATCACCAAACAGTTTGCTGCCCTGGTGGGCTGGGGCGGCGCCCGCTTCAGTGACCACGAGGCGGCCCGCAAGGAAGGCTTGGCCGGTGCCATGGTGCCCGGCATCCTCAATCAAGGCTATCTGGTTGCGATGATTCATCACTGGGCGCCAGATGCCGAGATCAAGGCGATCGACACGGTCTTTCGAGCACCGGTGATAGCAGATGAAAAACACACCATCTCTGGTGTGGTCACGGTCGTCAACGAAGAAGATGGCCAGGTGGAGATAGACCTGACCGTCTCCAACGAGAAGGGTGAGACCCGAGTCTTTGGTACCGCAACCGTTCAACTGCCGCTGGCATAATAACTGGCGCGTAAAACCTTGGCCGGGCTGGCTATTGATTTATGCTGCATGCATCCCAATCATTAGCCCACCAATCAACTCCAAGGAAATATCATGTCTCTGTACGAAGTCGCCGTTCCCACCATGAAGCGCACCCTGACCAGTCTGGCTGCCATTCTGGCAAAGGCTGAAGCCTTTGCCGAAGAAAAGAAGATCGATCCCTCGGTCCTGGTCAATGCCCGTCTGGCGCCGGATATGTTTCCCCTTAAACGTCAAATTCAGATTGCTTCTGACTCTGCCCGTCGTGGCACTGCTCAATTGGCGGGTATTGAAGCGCCAGTGATGGCCGACACGGAAGAGACCTTTGCAGAGCTGCAGAGCCGTATCAGCGCTACTATTGCTTTTCTTGAGAGTCTGACGCCAGCTCAATTTGAAGGCGCAGAGACCAAAGTGATTACCCTGCCCGTGGGTGGTGCTGAATTAAAATTCGATGGTCTGACGTATCTGATGTCCTATGTTATGGGCAATTTCGCATTCCATTCGGTCACCGCCTATAACATTTTGCGGCACAATGGTGTTGTCTTAGGCAAGATGGATTATCTTGGCAAGCCATGATTAAGCCTGAGTGACAGCTTGAATAAGAGATAAAAAAAGCCCGCATCAAGCGGGCTTTTTTTATCGGTATTTAAACTCAAATCAGTTCAAGCTGGTTTGAACAATGGAATGCATAGCTCCTCATGTTCTTCCCACTCTACAGTCACCGCCTGACCAATCTTCAGATCATTTAATGGGTCAGTGACGCCGACGACATTGGAGAGGATGCGCGGGCCTTCATCCATATCGATCCAAGCCACTGCATAGGGAACCTGGTTGCGAAAGAACGGGTGATAGCTCTGCCGAACCACGCTGAAGGTGTAAATCGTACCTTTGCCGGTCGCTGTTTTCCACTCAAGGTTGCCGTCAGTACAGCCGGTGCAGTGTCGGCGGGAGTAAAAAATAATGGTCTCACAATTGCTGCATTGCTGGTACTTGAACTCTTTGTTCTTGGTCGCAGCCCAGAAATCTCGAGTATCGAACTCATCAGCTCGGGGTAATGGTCGTTTTGGATCACTCATGATTAATCTCTCCCAAGGATGATGGTGCCAGCTGAGTGGCGGCTGCCTAACATGCCGCCATTACCGTGGGCGACAGCGAGTCTCGCATCTTTGACTTGTGATGTGGATTCCCCTCGTAACTGGCGAGCGGCTTCGATCAGTAGAAAGATACCGCGCATGCCCGGATGGTTTGACGACAGACCACCGCCATCGGTGTTCAAAGCAGGCCCGTTGGGGTTGTCAAAGCGCAGTCTGCCACCGCTGACCCAGGCACCGCCTTCACCTTTCTTACAAAAGCCAAGATCTTCAAGTAGGGTCAGTACGGTAATGCTGAATGAGTCATAGATCATGGCGATATCAATCTCACCCGGTGTAATGC
>JABMOJ010000057.1 GCA_013204195.1 SAR86 cluster bacterium | reverse complement strand
GTTCGGCTGAGGCCCATGTATTAATACAAAGTACTTACGGCAAAAAGTTTTGATCATGGATGATCGATAATAATCAGGGACGAATCATGAAAATTCAAAATGCTACCCGCCTGTTATTCGTTTTCGGTTGTATTAGCTTGACTGCATGGGAGGCTGTCGCTGCTAATATTTCTCAGGTCAGGGATAATGATACGGCTGCTGATCAAGTGCTGGAAAGTGCACTGGGGGGCGTGGCCGTTGGGGTTACTGTCAAGGCATTAGGTAATGGCGTTATGTCATACGCCATGAATGTCGATGCCGATGGCAGATTCGATGTAGGCGAGACCACCGGGGTAGTGACAACGACGGGGAAACCGCTTGATAGGGAAACAGATGCGATCTACAAAATTGAAATTCTTGCTACCGCCGATGATGGATTGGGCACAGACACGGCCATACTGAAAGTCGATGTGGCAGTAATCGATGTTGACGATAATGTCACTTCCGCCATCAGTGATTCTAATGCTGGTCAGAATGAGGTCGCGGAAAATGCAACTGCAGGTAAGAGGGTCAACATCGAGGCGCTGGCCACAGATGCCGACGCGACTGCGGTTATCAGCTACGCGCTGACAGATGATGCTGGCGGTCGGTTTCAGATCGATGGTGCCGGGCGGGTTGCGACGACAGGTGCTGTCATCGATCGAGAGGCAGCGCCTGCCTACGTGATCACCGTGGCGGCGATGAGTACCATGGGAATGACGAAGTACCAGGACTTTACGATTGCCGTTCTGGGGGTCGATGAATTTGATCCCGACGCGGTCGCAGACGTCTATGACGTAGCTGAGGGCGGCACCCTGGTAACGACAGCAACCCGGGCCGGAAACGGCGTTTTGGGTAACGATACGGACGCTGACGAACCCTTCGAACCACTTCAGGTAACGCTGGGCACAGATGTTGGCTTCGGTACCCTGAGTCTGAATGCCGGAGGAGATTTCACCTACACGCATAATGGCGATGAGGTATTTGTCGATAGCTTTACCTATAAAGTCGCTGATCCAAATTTCACCACGGGTTTTGTCTCTGTCACCCTCAACATTCTGCCAATGAACGATAATGTGCCGGTTGCTGCTGACGATAACTATCTGTTGCTGATCAATGAAGGCGGCACCCTGAACGGTACCACTGTGCTGGTGAACGACACCGACGCTGACTTGCCCGGTGATATGTTGACGGCAGTGCTGGACACTGATGCCAGCAACGGCACCCTCGCCTTGGCCAGTGATGGCACCTTCACCTACACCCATGATGGTGCGAGTGAAATATTCTCAGACAGTTTTACCTATCATGTGTTTGACGGGGTCAATAGCGCGGGCAATGGCGCCACTGTCACCATTAGCGTTAATCCGCTGAATGACAACAAGCCGGTGGCGGTTGCGGATGCTACCTACGAGGTTGATGAAGGCGCGACGCTGTCGGTCAGTGCCGCCACTGGCGTTATCAACAACGACACGGATGCTGATCGACTGGCCAATGGTGCGGCTATGAACACGCTGACGTTGGTGAATGGTACTTCTACTAGCCATGGCTCGTTGAGCCTAAACGCTGACGGCAGTTTTATCTATACCCATGATGACTCTGAAAATTTGACCGACAGCTTTACTTATCAGGCTTTTGACGGCACCGATACCAGTGACAATACCGTCACGGTAAACATCAATGTCACGCCCCGCAACGATAATGTGCCAGTGATTACTTCCGATTCGGCCAGGTCGGTTGATGAAAATATTCGGCTGGTTCGAACACTACGGGCCACTGACGTGGATTCTACTGATACGTTGAGATTCACCATTTTTGGTGGTGTAGATGCATCACTGTTCGAGGTAGAGGCCAATACGGGTATTGCGGTCATCGCTTCAGAATTGCGTTTTCGCAGTAGACCCGACTATGAGATTCCTACTGATGCCAATGGCGACAATATCTATGTAGTTGATGTACAGGTAAGCGATGGCATCAATACCGTCATGCAGACCCTTACAATCACGGTGTTACCAAAGAGTGATACGATTCCGACCTCCAGCGACAAAACCATCGCTATGAATGAAGATGGCACTTATCCATTTTCTGTCGCTGATTTTGCCTATATGGATGCCGATGGCGATGATTTCGATCAAGTTCAAGTGAGGGCCTTGCCGGCGCTAGGTGAGCTGGCGTTCAGGGGCAGTGCGGTGAGTCAATGGGATCGGATTGATGTAGCTGATATCGGGGACCTCACGTACATGCCAGAGCCTGATGGTGACGGTTTTAGCTATAGCAGCTTCGAGTTCCGGGTTGTAGATTCCTCGGGTGATAGAAGTGTTAATCATACAATGACTATCGATGTAGCAGGCGTCGCTGATACGCCGACGCTGGCAACTGCGGCGAATATCACCACTGATGAAGATCAAGCCATCGATATTGGTCTGGTCGTGAGCTTAGTCGATGGGACTCGCGAAGATCTGACCGTTGTCATTGATGTGGCGCCGGCGGGAGCGACGCTCAGTGATGGTGCTAACAGCGCCAGTGGTGCATCGGTTGACATCTCCAGTTGGAATGTCAGTGCGATCACGATTACGCCGGTCCTTCACGACGATACAGATATTGTCTTATCTATCGTTGCCGTCGCCACGGAGGTGGGCAATGGTGATACCGCGACGATTAGCGGTACGACTAACGTTATCGTGACAGCAGTGGCTGATGCGCCGGCGTTGACCGTGACAAGCCCGGTGACGGTTGACGAAGATGGGTCGGTTGGCTTAACGCTCGCCGGTTCGCTGGTCGATACCGATGGCTCAGAGACTCTCAGTTATCAAATATCGGGCATGCCTGTGGGTGCCAGTCTTAATCAGGGCGTGAACGGCGGCGCTGGTATTTGGAATTTAACGTCTGCTGATTTGACGGGTTTGACGGTATCAACGCCAGCTAACAGTGCCGAGGATTTCACCTTGGCAGCGACGGCGCTGGCAACGGAAGCCGATGACGGGGGTGCTGCGGCGTTTAGTGGTTTGCAATCCATTGTCGTTATCGTCAACGGGGTTGCCGATATGCCCACCGTCAGTGCCAGTCCGTCAGTGACGACCAACGAAGATGTGGCCACACCCGCTTTGGGTATCATCGCAACCTTGAGCGATCCGGCAGAAGAATCGCTGACGGTATCTGTCGAGGGCGTGCCTGCGGGTGCGACGCTAACCGACGGATCCAATACCGTCATTGCTTTTGGTGCGACGCTAGATGTCACGGGCTGGCTACTGGGTGATATTTATCTGGTGCCGCCCTTACACACCAATGGTGTGTTTACGCTGACGGTCAATGCCACAGCAACAGAAGACGAGAACGCAAGCGCGCAGACCGCCTCCACAGACATTGCGTTAACCATTGTGGCGGTGAATGATGCGCCGAGTGTCGTTGATCAGACCTTTTATATTGATGAGAATGCCGGTGTGGGTACCGTGATCGGTACGGTGCTGGCATCTGACATAGAGCCTGGTCAGACATTGAGCTATGACCTAACAGGCTCGGCATTTGCCATTGATAGCAATGGCATCATCACTGTTGCTGATCAGGCGCAGCTGGATTATGAGACGACCGCAACGTTCAATCTAACCGTCACCGTCACCGATAGCGGTTTGCCGGCATTGTTTGACACCGCCGCACTTGTGATTACCTTAAATCCGCTGAATGACAATGCCCCCATAGGCGTAGCGGATGTGATCTCGGTTGATGAGCTTGGAAGCGTTAGCATCAATGTTCTGAGCAACGATCTAGAGCTGGATTTGGCGCCGTCGGCGCCATTGACGGTGACTGAAGTCAATGGCGATATGGGTTTGGTGGGCGTGGCGTTTCCGCTTGAGGCCGGCGGTGTCGTTGCGGGCAATCTGACGATCAGCGCCGACGGTTCTGCGGTTTTCGTGGCGAACACAGACCCCACCGTCGAGATATTTTCCGTATCAGCAACTTACACGGTGAGTGATGGAACACTGGTGGCGGCAGGGGTGCCAGTGACGCTGACCATCAATCCCATTAATGATAATTCGCCAAAGGTCACCGCGGCGGGTCTGGACCTGGCCATCCAAGGCCTGACTTACGATGAAGATGAGCATTTGTCAGCGGCGAGCAGTCTGTCGATCAATCTGCAAAACCTGTTTTCAGATATTGATATGGCTGACTCACTGCAATTCAGTATCAGCAGCAATTCCAATGCCGCAGTCGTGCCGGCGAGTATTAATGCCGGCAACTATCTGGTGATTTATAGCCCTGCCAATGAGTTCGGTGTCGCCGAGCTGGTGATAGAAGCGACGGATACCGCGAACCCGAGTGCTAATGTCAGCTCGGTTAGCCTGTCTGTTACTGTCTCCGTCAACTCGGTGAATGATGCGCCTGTCTATCAGGCAGGTACCCTACCGGACATCTCCAGGAATGAAGATGCGGGTGACTTGCTGATTGATTTGGCCAGTGCCTTTATTGACGCGGATATGACTGACAGTAATGGCGCGGATGATAGCTTGACCTACACCGTGACGATTGAAGATATATCCGCTGACTTTGTGATGACTGATCTATTGGATGTCAGTGGCTTGAGTGTCGTTAGTGATCTGGCAGATACGCCGGTGGCTGAGTCTCGGCAAATTATCCTGCAGACTAATGATGCGACCCTCGCGCTGGCTTTTAATGCAGATGCTTTTGGCACGCTGAATGTGTCTGTGCGCGCGACCGACCAGGGCCGTCCGCCAGCGCTGCCGGCTGTTGCTGTGCCGTTGTTTGCGGAAGCCGAATTTCAGGTAGTCATCGAGGCTGTCTTAGATGACCAACCCATAGCTGTTGATGACCACTACAACAGCAACCCTTCTTTGGTGGTGTTGGAAGACAGCGAGCCAATCGATATCTATGTGATCGGTAATGACTACCAGGGCGACGTGCCGGCCAGTGTGATTAATGCTGGGCAATCCATCAAAGACTCGTTCAATGTCGATCATAGTTGGCGTAGCACCAGTCGCTTGGCGGATGACCCCTTTAACCCCGGTAACCTCATCATCACCATGAACGGTGAAGTGGTCTGCGCCGCTGCCGGGTGTGCGCCCACCGGCAATTCCATTGTCAACCAGGCAGGGGTCGACACCTTCTCGGTACGCTATATGCCCATGCCCGACTTTAATGGTGAAGATGTCTTTACCTACTGTATCCAGGACGCATCAAGTGTCGGCGAGGCTGCCTTTACGCCGCCGAATGACTCACGCTGCGCCCAGGTGACCATTAACGTGTTACCGCAAAACGATCTGCCTAGCGTGTCAGGGCCAATATATTTCTTTATGGATCAGGCCGGTGTTTTGCAACTAGATGCAGCCGAGGGTCTTCTGCCCTGGGTGCACGATGTCGATAATAGCCATCGTGATGGTCTGGGCTGTGATCCATCGGTTTTGACCTGCCCTACATTACCCCAACCGGATCAATTGTATTTCCGCTTTACCTCCGCAGTCACCACTCACGGCCAGCTGTTGCCGCCCTACAACACCGACGGTGGTTTTACCTACCAGCCGGAAGCTTCCTTCGATGGCCAGGATAGCTTTACCTTTGATGTCTGCGACGTGCCTTTACCTGGTGATACTGGTCATTGTATTTATGGGGTCGAAGTACTGATTGTGGTAAATCCCATTGACGGTGCTCCGGAAGGTGCTGGCGCCGGGGTGGTCGAATATGATTATCAGCTGGCCGATGCGCCTCTTGAATTGCCCATTGGCCCTGAGCCCAATGTGCTGATCATTGAAGATGACTCGCGCTCAATGGAGTGGGATCTCAGCACATCGAGTCTGGAAGGTGTCTTCTATTTTCCACAGCGACTCAGCACCCAGAAAAACCGTGACAGCAGTGATAGCCTTTACTGGGTGATGGCAGCGTCGGCGACCGACAGTTGGTCCGTGGAGAATTCCAAAATCGTGCCCACAGAGGATCAGTTTCCCGGGCAAGGCTTCTGGACCCTGCGTTCGTCCAGTGAGAACAAAATCTACTATGACCCGACAGTTCAATATCGCCCGTGGGATGGCTTGGACACGTCTGACCAACCCTTTCCGAACAGTCCACCCACTGCGGCGAAACACTACCCGTGGCTAGCCGCGACAGCGGCAAATACTACCGATCTAACCTTGGACGTAGGCGCAAGCTATACGGGGCGGGCACTTGAAGGTAAAAATGTTTGTGTGAAAAATGGGCGCTGTGTGAGATATGACAACAAGGGTAAATGCAAAGAATGGGTGGAGGTTTGCAGTACGGAATATGAACTCAATGAGGTGAGTGTGAATGGTTTCTACATTCCGCGCCATTATGTTTGGGAGGACAAGAATAACAACGGCAAGCTCGATTATACGCCGTCCCCGAATGGTGCTAACCCGGATTCAGAAGGCAGGTTGGTAGAAATACGGCCAGCGAATGCACCTTTCCCTAAATCTGCGGATCGGACTGATTGCATCACTGCGGAGACAACCTGTAGCTATGGTGAGGAGCTGCAGAATTTTGCCAATTGGTTCACCTACGCC
>JABMOJ010000056.1 GCA_013204195.1 SAR86 cluster bacterium | reverse complement strand
GCCTTGGCATACCTTGCGTCTCGATAAATTCGTAAGGCAGCCGCTCGCCAAGGGTTTCGATATCTTTGATGCCACGGCCCATCAACCGCTTGACGGAGACGATCGTATTGAGGGGGTCTGCACTGGCAGCCGCGAGTGCCTGAGCGCCGACAACAACGGTATTATCCGCCAGATAACGTACTACTGAAGGCAGTAAATGTAGACTATCCGCATCTGGCAGCGTCGCCGCCTGGCCATTTCGAACACTGGCAATCAACGAATTAGTCGTTCCAAGGTCAATGCCCGCGGCTCGTTTACGCTGATGAGGATCGACCGCCTGGCCAGGTTCTGTGATCTGTAACAATGCCATAGAGTTCGTCTTAATCCTTACTTGTCAGGTATTGCCTGCTCAATGCGTCAACGCTGAACAGCCTAATAATCGAGTAGTTTCTCTTCGAGGCGATCAGCCTCGCTATAGAGTTTGTGCATGAATTGCATTTTATAAGTCGTTTGTTCGGCCGCTGCCAATTGGTCGTCAATTTGCGCCGCAAAGTCTGATTCGAGGACCGCCAACCCAGACGCTATTTTCGCCTTGAACAGGGCCAGTCGTGTCAGGCCATCGGCTTCGTCGCCAATATCTTCAAGCTCTTCCCGTAGGTCTATCTGCGCCATCAAAAACTCACCGGGCAACGTCGGGTTATGCTCGATGTCACAGGCCTTGAGCTTCAAAATGTAGATCGCCCGCTTCAAAGGCGACTTTAACGTTGTATAGGCCTCATTAATGACCGTCGCCCACTGCATTGATAATCGCCTATCTTGATCAGAGGCGCCCACATGCTTGTCGGGGTGCACGCTGCGTTGCAAGTCACGGTACCGATCGTCAAGCACCCGCGGCTCTACCTGATAACTAACAGGCAATTGGAATATCGCGAAAAAGTTGTCTTGGAAGTTTATATTCACAATCAGGTCGATGGGTCGTCAAACGTGGATTAAAGGCGCCCTACGCGTTTTTTTGCGCACAGAGCAATCAGGCATTCGCGCCGACTATACGGTAAAGCTCTCACCACAGCCGCATTCAGCCTGGACGTTTGGATTTCTGAATTCAAACCCCTCATTCAGTCCCTGTTTGACGTAATCCATTTCTGTCCCGTCGATATAAATCAGACTCTTGGGGTCGACAAAAACGTCGATCCCCTGACTATTAAACAGCTGGTCTTCCGGCGCGGGATCATCCACCGGCTCAAGAACATACATTAAACCGGAGCAGCCGGTGGTCTTTACAGACAATCGAATACCCACACCCTTGCCGCGGCTACCCAGGTAGCTACCGATATGCGCAGCGGCTTTTTCTGTCAGACTAATTCCCATGATCGAACTGCTCCTGCTGCTGGTGCCTTTACTCGCCGACGGCAACCGCTGATTGTTGGTCAGCTGCATGCTTAGTCCGAAAATCTTTTACCGCGGCCTTAATGGCGTCTTCGGCGAGCACCGAACAGTGTATTTTTACTGGCGGCAACGCCAACTCTTCGGCAATCTCGGTGTTCTTGATAGAGGCAGCCTCGTCTAGGGTTCGGCCCTTAACCCATTCAGTCAGTAACGAGCTTGAAGCAATCGCCGAACCGCAACCATAGGTCTTGAACTTGGCGTCTTCGATAATCCCGGCCGCATTGACCTTGATCTGCAAACGCATAACATCACCACAGGCTGGCGCGCCGACCATGCCGGTACCAACACTATCATCAGTATCGTCCATCTTGCCGACGTTACGTGGGTTGTCGTAGTGATCCATTACTTTATCGCTGTATGCCATGTTACTTCTCCAAATTATGCTGTCTGTTATCTAGCGAAATTCGCCTGTTCTGGGTCAGGCACGGGGCCTGTGTTCAACGCCTAATGCGCGGCCCATTCGATCTTCGTGAGATCCACACCGTCTTTATACATATCCCACAGCGGTGACAGTTCGCGCAGCTTGTCCACCGCCAAGTGAATTTTAGCAAGCGCGTAGTCCACGTCGTCCTCACTGGTAAAGCGGCCAACACTGAAGCGCAACGAACTGTGGGCCATCTCGTCATTTAAGCCCAGTGCCCGCAACACATAAGAGGGCTCAAGACTCGCCGAGGTACAGGCTGAACCCGATGATACAGCCAGATCGCTCAACGACATGATCAATGACTCGCCTTCAACATAGTTGAAACTGACATTGAGCCAACCTGGCACACGCTTATCGAAGCTGCCATTCACATGAACCTCCTCGATATCCTGCAAACCTTGCCACAAGCGCTCACGGAGCGCGCCGATACGAATCTGCTCGTCATGCATTTCGGCCTTAACGATTCGACAAGCTTCGCCCATGCCAACCAATTGATGGGTCGCCAGGGTACCAGAACGCATACCCCTTTCATGCCCGCCACCATGCATCTGCGCTTCGAGACGAATTCTAGGCTTGCGGCGGACATACAGTGCGCCCACACCCTTGGGGCCATACATCTTGTGCGCTGAGAAGGACATCAGGTCAACTTTCATCGCCTCTAGATCGATATCAATCTTGCCCGCACTCTGCGCCGCATCAACGTGGAAGAATACCTTCTTGGCGCGACAGACTTCACCAATCGCGGCGATATCGTTAATCACCCCGATTTCGTTATTAACATGCATGATAGACACCAAAACCGTGTCTTCACGAATGGCTTCTGCCACCTGCTCTGGCGTCACGATGCCATCACTACCAGGCTCTAGGTAAGTCACTTCAAAACCTTCACGCTCGAGATGGCGACAGGTGTCTAGGACCGCCTTATGCTCGATGCGCGACGTGATCAAGTGCTTGCCCTTGTTCTTGTAAAAGTGAGCAACGCCCTTAATTGCCAGGTTATCGGACTCGGTAGCACCCGAGGTCCAGACAATTTCTCGTGGGTCGGCATTAATCAGATCAGCAACCTGTCGGCGAGCCAGCTCCACTGCTTCTTCAGCTTCCCAGCCATATTTGTGAGAGCGACTTGCAGGGTTACCAAAGTTTCCTTCGGCGAGCAGACATTCGCTCATCTTCTGTGCGACCCGGGGATCAACGGGTGTGGTCGCGGCGTAATCAAAATAAATAGGGAGCTTCATGCTTCCACCTCCTCGGCAGGCATACGGATAAGGTCATCTCGTTTTAAGTGTTGTCGGGCGGCGCGCTCTCGCACTTCCCGTTTGGCAATAATACTGGCTAGGTCAATATCGCTTAAAAACTGGTGAATTTGGCTTGATAAGTCAGACCAAAGTTCATGGGTCAGGCAGGTTTCGCCATGATTACAATTCGCCTTTCCGGCACAGCGGGTGGCGTCGACCAATTCATCAACCGAGTCAACGATCTGGGCCACAAAAATCGAGCTGGCGGTGCGGCTCAATTGATAACCGCCCCCTGGCCCACGTACACTCTTTACCAATTCGCTACGACGTAACTTGGCAAACAATTGCTCAAGATAAGATAGACTAATACCCTGACGCTCGGAAATATCAGCCAGACTGGTAGGCCCATTGCCTTCGTGAACAGCCAGATCTAACATCGCTGTCACGGCATATCGACCTTTTGCGGTTAATCTCATATGTTTTTCATCCTCGACCCGATTCGGACCCAATGGACCACGTTTGAACCAGTGTCTACGCAATACCCGACTAATTAGATCGGCTATTCTGACAGCCTCGCGTAACTATTTCAATAGTTGACTAAATTAGTCAGGTATTGTTCCCTTTGATTTCAATCCTGGCTGAGGCCGCCCTAATTTATTCACGCTAGTCAGAAAACCGCGCAGAATATTGACCTCCATTTCGTCCAGACGAATACGATTAAACATTCGACGCAAGCGGGTCAAAAGCTGCCGAGGATTCTCTGGATCATGGAACTCAACCTGCACCAACGTCTCTTCCAGGTGCTTAAAAAGATGCTCAACAGCGTCTGATGTGGCGTACGCCATATCCCAGTTGTCCACGTCACGCTGGCTGATTTCAGGACTGCCTATTTCCGGACTGCTGACTTCATGCTTGACCGCCAGGCTCGCCTGCAGCACCTCGTAACACAATACTTGCACCGCCATCGCGAGATTTAAGGAACTGTAAGCTTCGCCAGTCGGTATATTGATGTGGAAATGGCACTTCTGCAGTTCCTCGTTTTTCAATCCGCGAGACTCGCGACCAAAAATAATCGCGATCTCTGCGCCGGCGGCTTGCTCAGCCACCACCTTTTCACCGCAGGCTCGGGGCTCAAGCATCGGCCAAGGAATACGTCGGTCGCGCGCCGAGGTGCCAAGCACTAACTGACAGCCCTCAATTGCTTCATCGAGAGTATCCACGACAATGGCCGAACTGACGACGTCGACGGCACTAGCAGCCCGCCTGAAAGCCTTGTCATCGGGGAAATCTTTCGGATTAACCAACACTAGCCGCGTGAGCCCCATATTCTTCATGGCCCGCGCTGCAGCGCCGATATTGCCCGGATGGCTGGTTTCGATCAGAACAATACGGACTGACGGAAACAGATTATCAACAGATTTTTGCATTAGATGTCTTCAGGGGTCGATTCGGCGGCGTAATTGTACACGCTAAATGCTATGATGCCCCGCCGAAATTATGTTAGCTCATCATTTCAATGGCTTTTTAACTGCTCTTTATGACAATTGGTGGATTGAATCTATGGAACCGATGGCCAACATGGCTCTACGCGCCGCACGCCTCGTGGCGCCCCGAATTACCCGCGCCTTTGATCGCCCTGACCTGATTAAGGTCAGCGATAAGGGCCAGAATGACTATGTGACCAATATCGACAATGAGGTGGAATACGCCATTGTTGACGCATTGAAAACCACTTTTCCCGGTCATTCCTTCCGCGGCGAAGAAGCGGCTCAGAACATCGAGACGGCAGGTGCCGAATATGAATGGATCATTGACCCTATAGATGGCACCACCAACTTCGTGCAAAACATTCCTCATTTTTGCATCTCGATTGCCTGCTTGCGCAACGGCAAAATGGAGCATGCAGTGATCGTCGATCCGATCCGCCAGGAAGAGTTTGTCGCTAGTCGCGGCAAGGGCTGTTCCCTGAATGGTCGACGCCTCAGGGTCGGTAGCAAAACCTCTCTGCAGGGCGCCTTGATTTCGACCGGCGGGCACGAACAAGCGATCGCCGAACAACAGGCTAGCATTTATCAGCAATTATTGAGTGAAGGCGCGGTGATGCGTCAGGCTGGCAGTGCAGCGCTTGATCTAGCCTGGGTTGCAGCCGGCAGACTCGATGGCATGTGGATGAGCCAACTTAATATCTGGGATATGGCGGCGGGCGCATTAATGGTACAGGAAACGGGCGGGCTCTTAGGCGAGTTCAACGGCGGCACCCAGTATTTAAAGTCAGGTGACATTATTGCCGCCTCGCCCAAATGTTTTCGCAGTCTGGCGCCATTGATTCGAAAACACTTAGGCTAAGCTGGAATAAACCCAAGTGCTGGTAGCGCTGGCTTGAACGCCAGCGCCGCTACTAGCCCATCATATCTGGGTCTTCAGCACCTTCTTTGACCGGAATTGCCAAATCTTCCTTGGATATATTCAGCATCACCAGCACATTCGCCGCGATATAGATCGAAGAATAAGTCCCCACAACAACCCCGATAATCAAACCTTCCGCGAAACCACGAATCAATTCGCCACCGAGAAAGTATAAGGCCAACAAGACCAACAAGGTGGTCAAGGACGTTACCACCGTGCGACCCAAGGTCTGGTTAAGTGAGATGTTAATAACGTCTAGGGAAGAGCCCCGACGAATTTTGCGAAAGTTTTCTCGAATCCGGTCAGCGACCACAATCGTGTCGTTTAACGAATAACCGATGACCGCCAGCAGTGCGGCGAGCACGGTCAAATCAAAGTCCCAGCGAGTCAGTGAGAAGATACCCAGGATAATAATGACATCATGAAATAACGCGATCACCGCGCCCACGGCAAATTTCAATTGAAAACGCATGGCAATGTAAAGCATAACGGCGGCCAGCGCCATCAACATGCCCAAACCGCCCTGATTCGTGAGCTCTTCACCTACCGCCGGGCCAACAAACTCTGACCGTCGAAGCAAAACACCATCACCAGTCGCCTGCTTCAACGCCTTGAGCACCTCATCACCCAGGGTCGCATTTTCTCGATCGGTGAGATTTTTTTGCGGCGGAATTCGAACCAGGATATCCCGTTCAGAACCAAAGTACTGGACTACATGACCACTAAAACCGGCGCTATCTAGCTCAGCACGAACATCACTGGGATCAACCGGGCTCTCATAGGCCACCTCAACGAGCGTGCCGCCAGTGAAATCCAGCCCCCACTCCACCTGATTCCAGACCAATGACACCAGCGAAGCCAGCACTAATGCCAACGAAATACCACCAGCGATATTGCGGTATTTCATGAAGTCGATTTTATATTTAGTCGCGCTCATGGGTTGTCGCCAAAATTGGGGGCCGGGTTCATATCGCCAGACTTTTCACGTTGCGCCCACCGTAGATCACATTAATGATCGCTCTGGTGCACATGATGGCTGTAAACATTGACGTCACAATACCGATCGATAGGGTTATCGCAAAGCCCTTCACCGGACCCGTGCCAATGGCATAAAGAATCAACGCAA
This sequence comes from SAR86 cluster bacterium, assembly GCA_013204195.1. GTDB lineage: Bacteria > Pseudomonadota > Gammaproteobacteria > Pseudomonadales > Azotimanducaceae > UBA4582. The sequence goes on along the minus strand of JABMOJ010000056.1, from coordinate 7,129 downwards.
CAATCAGGGTGGTGATATTGGCATCAAAAATAGTCACAAATGCTCGTTCGAAGCCTGCATTGATCGCCGCCTGCGGCGACATACCATTGGCCAACTCCTCCCTGATTCGGGAAAAGATCAAGACGTTCGCATCGACGGCCATACCCACGGTCAAAACAATACCGGCAATACCTGGTAAGGTCAGGGTCGCACCGAGACTCGACATGATCGCAACTAACAGCACCAGGTTCGCCAGCAGCGCCACATTCGCCGCGATACCGAACACCCGGTAGTAGACCAACATAAACAGCAGCACGAGACTCAGGCCAACGGCGACTGAGATCGCACCCAATTCGATATTTTCCTTGCCTAAACTGGCGCCCACCGTGCGCTCTTCAGCAATAAACATATCTGCCGCCAACGCCCCGGCACGTAATAACAGCGACAATTCGCGGGCTTCGCCGGCCTGCAAACCGGTAATTCTGAACTGCACACCCAACGCGGCTTGAACTGTTGCCAGACTGATGACTCGGCGTTCAACGTAGGGTGTCGTCTTTCGAACTTCCACGCCATCGACCATAGAATAGCTGTCACGGGTCTTGGTTTCGATAAAGACCACACCCAAGCGCCGACCGATATTATGACGGGTCGCGCGGTGCATCATGTTACCGCCTTCGCTGTCGAGGGTGATATTGACCTGCGGCAAGCCTGTCTCCGGATCAAAGCTCGCTTTGGCATCAACCACTCGATCACCCTTGATGATGACATTTCGCTCAAGGCTCGCCGTGCGGCCTTCGTAGTCATAGTCGATGGTAGTGGAACGCGGCGCATCGGGTTGCGCATCGAAGCGAAACTCTAAAGTTGCTACCTTACCCAGAATACGCTTGGCTTCGGCTGTATCTTGCACACCGGGTAGATCAACGACAATCCGGTTACGCCCGAGACGCTGCACCAAGGGTTCAGAGACCCCTAACTCATTCACTCGGTTACGAATCGTTTGCAGATTCTGCGATACCGCGAAGTCTTCAATGGACCGAATCGTGTCTTCGGTAATCTTCAAGCTGATAAACGGCAGACCCTCCTCGCCAGCAGAGAATATGAACTCTCGGTACTGAGATTCCAGCAGGCTTCGCGCCTCACTGCGGGCTTCATCGTCTTCAAAGGATATTTTCAAGACCCCACGACTACTGCCATCAACGTCTTTATAACGAATTTTGGCCTCACGTAACTTTCGCTTTACGTCGGTTCCAAGACTACTGATGCGGTCAGTGACGACACTATTGGTATCGACCTCCATCAAGAAATGGACACCGCCTCGCAGATCGAGGCCATATTTCATGGGGGCTGCCCGTAAATCATTGAGCCATTCGGGAGTCGTTGGCGCCGCATTCAAGGCCACCACATAGCGCTGTTTCAGATCGTGAAGAGATCGTTGAATCACGGTCTTGGCTTTCAGTTGCGTATCATCATCCGGCAGCCGAATCAGGATATTTTGGCCCTTTAGCTCCGCGCCGTAATATTTAAGATCGGCCGCATCAAGAGCGTCGGTGGCGACCTTCATAGCGCGGTCTGTGACTGTCTCGCCGCTGGTTTCGACAGATATCTGGACCGCGTAGTCAGGCTGATAGATATTCGGCAACGCATAAACAAGGCCGAGCACGATCGCAAACACAACCAGCAGGTTTTTCCACAGGGGGTAAGTATTTAGCACCGGTTATATACTTTTGATCGTGCCTTTCGGCAACGCCGATGCGATCGCACCTTTTTGAACCTTGATTTCGACGTTCGCAGCGATTTCTATCACTAAAAACTGCTCATCTACTTTGGTAATTTTGCCCAGCATGCCACCACTGGTTACAACCTCGTCACCCTTGCTCAGACCGCCGACCAATTCCTTGTGCTCTTTAGTCCGCTTGCTCTGTGGACGCCAGACGATGAAGTAAAACACCAGCGCGAACGCAATAATAATAAAGATATCCATACCCGGTATCGGTCCGCTACCACCTGCCGCATCCGCTGCCATCGCAGCCGGGATCAAAAAGTTACTCATAGGAATTACTCTCTATAGGATAAACGTGCTCATTATTGGCAGCACTGTCGCAAAAAAACCGTATTGTCCCGAATCGGCGCGCTATAGGCAAACGATTCCGCTTACAAATCGCCTCAACACCACGCCAACGGCTAGGGTCGCGCCAGCGCCCAGCCCTCATAGACCCTGTCAACATGAGCCTCAAGATCAGCGATTTCGATGGCAGAACGTAATCCCGCCATCAAATCCAGATAGTAGTGCAGGTTATGTAGCGTATTGAGTTGCGCACCCAGCATTTCGCCACATTTATCCAGATGATGCAGGTATGCACGACTGAAGTGCTGGCAGGTATAACAAGCGCAACCAGGATCCAGCGGATTATTGTCAGTCTTGTGTACCGCATTGCGGATCTTAACCACGCCGACAGAAGTAAACAGATGACCATTGCGGGCATTACGGGTGGGCATGACACAATCCATCATGTCAACGCCCCGCAGCACACACTCCACAAGGTCTTGAGGCGTACCAACACCCATTAAGTAACGGGGTTTATCTGCTGGCAACTGGGGGGCAACATGCCCGACCACTTCCATCATTTCCGCCTTGGGCTCGCCCACAGACAGCCCGCCAATGGCATACCCATCGAAACCGATATCCAGCAACGCCTGGCGCGACACATCCCGCAAGTCCAGATGGATGCCACCCTGGACAATACCAAACAAGGCATTCAGGTTATCCAGCCGCGCAAACTCCTCGGCGCTGCGTTTTGCCCAACGAATCGACATCTCCATAGAAGTCGCCACTGCCGACTTCTCTGCAGGGTAAGGCGTGCATTCATCGAATACCATGGCTATATCTGCATTCAGTGCCGTCTGGATCTGCATCGAACCCTCGGGGTCGAGGAACACTTCATCACCATTAATCGGTGACTTGAATTTAACGCCGGCTTCCGTGATTTTTCGCAACTCACCCAAGCTAAACACCTGAAAACCGCCAGAGTCGGTCAAGATGGGCTTATCCCAGCCCATAAAACCATGCAGCCCCCCATGTTGCTTGATCACATCCATGCCGGGTCGCAGCATCAGATGGAATGTATTGCCCAGTAGAATTTGCACCCCAACCTCGTCCAAGGTCGACGGCATCATGCTCTTGACTGAACCATAGGTGCCACAGGGCATGAATATCGGGGTTTGGACCACGCCATGGGCGAGCGTCAATTGGCCACGTCGAGCATGACCATCGGTATGAGAGACATCAAACTTCACGAGAATGGCTTACCTTATAGATGAAAGAGGAACATGAGCAGGCATTGATCATTAGTGCGTGACCATTAGCGAGTGATCAGCATCGCGTCACCATAACTGAAAAACCGGTATTTTTCTTCTATGGCCACCTGATAGGCGTGACGGATATGCTCAACACTGGCAAAGGCGCTGACCAGCATCATTAATGTAGAGCCTGACAGATGGAAGTTCGTCACCAAGGCATCCACCGAACGAAATTCATAACCCGGGTAGATAAATATATCGGTATCACCCTGGTAGGGCTGGATGATGCCAGTTTTCGATGCAGTCTCTAGACATCGCACACTCGTGGTACCCACGGCGACCACTCGCCCCTGGCGGGCGCGACAGGCATCCACGGCGTCGCACACAGGCTGGGTCACCTCGAGCTGTTCGGAATGCATCTGGTGGTCTTCCACCGTCTCGACCCGTACCGGCTGAAACGTACCAGCCCCCACATGCAGGGTGGCCTGGGTACTAGCAACGCCCTTCGCGGCAATAGCCGCCAGCAAGGGCTCGTCAAAGTGCAAACCGGCAGTTGGTGCAGCGACCGCGCCATGCTTCTCTGCGAAGACTGTCTGGTAGCGTCCTTGGTCAGCAATATCGTCTTCGCGGGTGATGTACGGCGGCAACGGCATATGTCCAACTTCCTCGGCGATCACCAGCACCCCAGGGGCAGGAAACCCAACCTTATAGAAGCCCCCTTGCTTTTCGATCACTGTGACTACCGCACTGTGACCATCCAGTTGCAATTGGCTCCCCGCTCGCGGCGTCTTACTGCTGCGAATTTGAACGATGGCAGTGTGATCATCCAGCACCCGCTCTAGCAAAATCTCGACCTTACCGCCCGTTGACTTGGTGCCGAACAATCGCGCAGGAATGACACGCGTGTTGTTGAACACCAACAGGTCGTCTGGCGCCAGCAACTCGGTCAAATCGCTAAAATGATAATGGTTGATCGCCCCCGTGGTCGCATCCAAGTGCAGCAAGCGACTGGCCGTACGTTGGGCAGTGGGATATTGGGCGATCAAATGCCCAGGCAGCTCATATTCGAAATCACTGACTTGCATGACAGGTTTCTGGAAATTATGGAGGCAGAACGATACGTTGCTCGGCGCTATAAATCCAGCTCAAACATTTGAGTCCAGGCCAGGTAATCTGGACTCGTGGGGTCTATTGCTAATCCCGCACAATACTCACCATCATTATTAGTCCAACGAACCTCGCCTTCCAGACGATACAAGTGCGCGTCGAAGTCCAGCCTCAGCCCAACACGGGTTGCCACTGGCAAGCAGATCCCCGCCGACACTCGCATCCCTGTTTCTGAAACATTCACCGTGGTTCCTGAGATCGAGGTGTCTTCCAGCCCGGTGTTATCAACGCAACTGATCACATCCATCAGAACCGACTCGGTTTTATCAATTCTATCTAGTCGCATCACATTACCTCACCTTACATCACCACTCATGCCGCATATCACCGACATGCGATATCGTTTCGATACTACAAAAGCCGCGCCAGATAAGATAGCAATACTTGTTCACATTTCGATCAGACAGGGCCGCCCCAGGTAGACGAGCCGCGAATCGGGGGCCAAGTGCGGTCGACTATCAAAACTATCTTGCGAACTAGTTCCAATGGCCAACAATCACGGCTATACTGCCCGTCCTGCTGTGCCGGGGTGGCGGAACTGGTAGACGCGCCGGATTCAAAATCCGGTTCCTTCACGGGAGTACCGGTTCGATTCCGGTCCTCGGTACCAACAGCACGGCTTGCGCTTCGCGCAAACGTGCTGAACGGCAGGTGCTTCGAAAAGTGACATACCGAGAGCTGATCTCTCGAACTACGATCCTCGAAGAAAATCTAAAAAAATGCTCTGTTAAAGCGCTCTGTTGAAATTCACGCAGCGCAAACATGCTGCGCTCTCAATGACCTCTTCAGCAAGACTTCAATATAGCAGTCATAATTTCCATGGGCTTTGGTCCCGCTTAAATCAAGCGTCACGGCTTATCTAACATCCGCTACTAAATAGCCACCAAACCAGATCAATTCACACGAGCGACTTTGCCATTCGGGCAATGCCAGCCGTGATTGTATGCATCCAGGGATATACTGGCGACACAGCATCGGGTATTGATTCGCCAAGTCGTGGTGCCGCAGCTGCTCACCTTACGCAGAGTGCCTAGGCAACAAAACAGCGGCACCGTGCACAGCTGTTTTGTTGCTTAGGCTCGAATCGCAAATTGAGATTAAAAAAATACCGAGCATGGCCCGGCATTTTTTAATAGAACGCTCAATAGCAGGGTGGTCGCAACAGATTATTCTGGCGGTGTACGAATGACCAAATTACGGATTTCAGTCATGTCTTCCATCGCAAAGCGAATACCTTCTCTACCAATCCCTGAATCTTTCACGCCGCCATAAGGCATGTTGTCAACACGGTAGGATGGCACATCACCAACGACGACGCCGCCAACTTCCATTTCGTCCCATGCCTGCTGCACTTTGTAGAAGTCGCGGGTAAAGATGCCAGCCTGCAAACCAAATTTACTGTCATTTACCATCGCGATCGCATCGTTCCACGTCGAGAACTTTTGCAGAACCGCAGCAGGGCCAAACGCCTCTTCCACACATAGCGCCTGATCTAGCGGAACATTTTCCATTAAGGTGGCATCTAACATCGCGCCGTTGCGCGTGCCGCCACAGAGGATCTTACCACCAGCCGCAGCTGCAGATTCTATCCAGCCATGTAGACGAGCAGCCTCTTTTTCCGAGATCATCGGGCCAATAAAGGTCTCGCGCAATTTCGGATCGCCTTTGATCAAGGTGGCAGTTTTGGCCACCAACTTCGCTTTCATCACATCATAAATATCTTCATGGATCATGATGCGCTGAACACCGATGCACGATTGGCCGGACTGGTAGAAGGCACCAAAGATAATGCGGTTGACAGCGTCGTCGAGATTTTTTGTGTCCGCATCAACCACAACGGCAGCGTTGCCGCCCAGCTCCAGCACAACCTTCTTCTTGCCACAACGTGCTTTCAAGTCCCAACCAACATCGGGTGAACCGGTAAACGATAGCAATTTAAGTCGGTCATCGACGGTAAACAGATCAGCACCGTCGCGCGAGCAGGCGAGGATTGAGAATGCGCCTTCCGGCAGGTCCGTCTCAGCCAAAATTTCCCCCATGATGATCGCGCCCAGCGGGGTTCGCGAGGCAGGTTTCATCACAAATGGGCAGCCGACAGCCAGTGCGGGCGCTATTTTGTGTGCCGCCAGATTGAGCGGGAAATTAAACGGTGAAATAAATGAGCAAGGGCCGATTGGCACACGCTTCCACATGCCCTGGTAGCCTTTTGCACGAGGCGAGATATCCAACGCCTGCAATTCGCCGTGCATACGCGTAGATTCCTCGGCGGCGATCTGAAAGGTATCGATCAGACGGGTCACCTCACCCTCGGCATCATTAATCGGCTTGCCGGCTTCAATGCATAGCGCCATGGCCAGCTCGTCGAATCGCTCCTTAAAACGGCTGACGCAATGCTCTAGCACTGCCTTTTTCTCATAGGATGCCATTTTTGCCATGGGTTCAGCCGCACGAACCGCACCTGCGATACCTTCGTCGATGGCCTTGGGGTCCGCCAGCGCACAGCGCGTGGCAACTTCACCGGTATATTTGTCGGTGACTTCAAGGTCCTCGTTGGCGTAAACCGCTTTGTTGTTTAAATAATAGGGATATTGGGCCTGAAGCGTCGACATTGACGGTCTCCTTGGAGTATCAGATGTTATAAATGACAACGGGCCCGCAAGCCCATCGTGGTTCTGAGCAGAACTAT
>JABMOJ010000055.1 GCA_013204195.1 SAR86 cluster bacterium | reverse complement strand
TGGCCAGGTGGTGGATGAATTCGATGACTTTTGATGCCGATCAAGCCATTGTAGTAGCCCCGCGTGGACGGCCTCTCATTTGTGAGAACTGGCGTGAATTATCGACGCTAACTAGTGGTAAACATTGAAATTTAGGTGTAGAGTCCCTTGAATTCAATTTGGCCTGCGTGCGAGCGTTGCTAATGAAAGTCAAAAGCGGTGAGCTGCTACTCTTGAGTGAGGCAGCAGATACTCAAGACGAAATCAGGGGTTTACTCGACGGTAGTGGTTTTGACGTGGTTGACGTCGCGACCGAAGAAGATTGTCTGGCTCGTCTGCAAGGCAGTCGGCCTGAAATATTATTGGTATCCTTGGCGAGTTTCGCCATCAATCCTGAATCAACCTTCGCGACGCTGCGTCAACAGTCGCCGCGACTCCCTATCGTATTATTAGCTGATGCCTCGACAGTTCACCTCGTGGTTGCCGGTTTGAAACAGGGTGCTGATGATTACCTCATGTTGCCTCTCGGTGATCCCGCCATTATGCATTACGTTTTGCGCGATACGATTCAGCGAAAGCGCGAACTCAAGCGCCGACTTAACAATGAAAAGGCCCTAGCGAAAACTAACAAGATGCTACTGGAAAGCCTTCAGCAGCTTGAGCAAGACCAGCAGGCGGGATTTCGGGTCCAGCAGGGCTTGATGCCAGATACGCCGCTGATGTTTGATAATTTAACCTTTGAACATGTGATTCACCCGTCATTGATTTTGAGTGGCGATGCCATTGACTACTTTGAATTACCGGATCAGCGAATACTGTTTTATATCGCTGATGTTTCCGGCCATGGTGCTGCCGGTGCCATAGTGACTGTGGTGCTGAAGGGCTTGTTCCAGCAGTTGGTCAGTGAGTACGAAATGCTATCAATTACAGCCGCGAATGACATTCTGAGCTGGCTTAACGAGGAATTGTTAAAGGTTCATCTAGAACAACATGTAACTCTGTTCTTGGGCTTGATTAGTGAAGACCGTAAAGCACTGGATTATAGTAATGCCGCACACTTTCCTGGAACCATATTTGCGGGTACTGATCAAGGCGCGGAGTATCTTGAGTTGGGCGGCTTGCCCCTGGGCATCATGGCAACCGCGGATTACGTCGAGCACACATTGCCCCTGCCGAAAAGTTTTACTTTGGTGATGTTTTCCGACGGCGTGTTTGAAATTATGCCCCAGGTGGACTTGCAGACAAAAGAAAAACACCTTGTATCACTGGTAAACTGTACGGGTGGAGAGTTAGACTGCCTTGCTGAAAAACTAGGCTTAAGTGATGTTACGGATATTCCCGATGATATTGCGATTTTTACAGTGACTAAGACTGGATAGTGGTTATGAGCAAAATACTTTTTGCTGATCAAGATGGCGTTCAAGTTCTGAATTTTGTTGGTGACGTAAGAGTGTGCCTTGGTCCAACGATTTCAACTTACCTCGCCAGTATTGATAAACGTCGCGGTGTCAGAGCCATTGTTATCGATCTTCGAGAGACTACCGGCATCGACAGTACGAGCCTGGGTTTACTCGCTAAAATCTCCCTCCGCAGTCAAGACCAGTTCAATACGCTGCCGACCATCATTTCCACTAATGAAGATATCACTCGAATACTGCTCAGTATGGGTTTTGATCAGATTTTCGTGATTGATCAAGAAGCGCAATATAGTTGTGATCAGTTCGGTGAGTTACCTCCGAAAATCGTTCCTGATGCGGTCCTTAGGGATCAAGTCCTTGAAGCGCATAAGACGCTGATGGGGCTCAATCAGAATAATCTGATAGCGTTCCAGGACCTGGTAGCAGCGCTGGAGCAAGAGCAGGAGCAGGAGCAGAACCATCGTGCTCAAATCCGCAAGGTCAGCGCGGCAAGGTAAAATCTGAGCCCTGCTAGCGCCCGGTTCCGACGCGGTTAATCTCCGCTGTTAATCCCTGAATTCAAACACGCCGGCTCATTTAAATTTTCGGCTGCCGGGCCCGCAGTTTAGCCTTGATGAAATCTGAGTGAGCGACGTGTAGCAAGCCGGAAAGCTTGCGAATAAATTGTTCTTCGTATTTGTCCAAGCGACCATCAGCAAAGGCCACCCGCCAGAGTTGCTCTACCAGATGAATTTTGTCATCGTGGTGATAGTGTTGATTCACCAGTTGCGTGAACTGAAACACATCGTTTGCTTCATCTGAGGCGGCCCCTGCCAACTCCAATAATTCCAGCAAGTCGGCCTCTTCCAGCGCGAAGGTGTCGCGCAGCAGGCTCATGATCAGGTCGCGCTCTTGATCGTCGGCGTCAAAATCGGCCCTGGCGAGTTCAAGCAATAATGCTGCCATGGCGAACTGCAGCGAGCGGTCATTATTGTCGCCCTTGTCATCTGTAATTGAAGGCAACAGCTTGTCATTGAAAAAGAGTTTGATCTTGTCGAGCATCGGTGAGGGTATCCCTATCGGTATTGCTGTTGGCGAGCCTGTTGCGCAACAAAGGTTTCTGCCGCTTCGGCATGGTGATTGAGCCCGGCTTCCGCGAGTGCCTGCTCTACGACCTCAGTGCCACTGCCCGTTTCAAACATGTGCGCGCCGAGATGGCGGCGGAAACTGCGGGCGCCGCGAATGCCTGTAAATAAGCCCATCAGATGTCTGACCATGTGCTTCAGGGGCTCGCCGGTCTCAATATTTCGCACCATGTAGTCGGTATAGTCTGCCAGTGCTGTGAGCCTGTCCATTGAAGTGTGCTGGTACAGCGCCCATTCAAGTTCTGCGAGCAGGTAAGGGTTGGAGTAGGGCGCCCGCCCAAGCATCAAACCATCGACCTTTGGCAAAACCGCCAAGGCTGTGGCTGTATCATTGATGCCGCCATTGAGAATAAACTGACAGTCAGGAAAGTCGGCCTTGATGCGGTAGACATAGTCGTATTTCAGCGGTGGAATTTCACGATTATCTTTGGGTGATAGGCCGCCGAGAATAGCCTTGCGGGCATGGATGATAAAAACTCGGCAGCCGGCTTCACGAACCGTCTCGATAAAATGATGAAAGTGCTCATAATCGTCTTGGTCATTGAGGCCGATGCGGGTTTTGACCGTCACGGGAATCTTGACTTCAGCTTGCATGGCGGCAACACATTCGGCGACCAGGGCCGGTGTAGCGATGAGGCAAGCGCCGATGCCACCAGACTGAACTCGATCGCTGGGACAACCCACATTCAAATTGACCTCTTGGTAACCGGCATCTTCCACCATGCGGGCGCAGGCGGCCAGATCTTGGGGATCGTTGCCGCCCAGTTGCAGGGCGCAGGGCTCGTCGCCGCCATGGCGGAGAAAGTGTGCGGCCTTGCCATGGAGCAAGGCGCCGGTGACTAGCATTTCCGAGTACATCAGGGTGTTGGGGGACAGCAATCGAAACAGATACCGACAGTGACGGTCGGTGCAGCCCATCATCGGCGCCAGGCTCAGGGTGCGATCCAGAGGCGCCAGTGTGCCTAGGTTTGCAGTAGATTTATTCAGCGTGTTGAGTCCCATGGGGTTGGGATCGATTAGAGACCTATCAAGCATGTCAGAATCACAATTAATCTTCGTCGGCGAATAGTGTAACATCTGTGGCCGTTTGCATGTATTCGCTCGTGTCCTGGTTTTTAGTGCCAGTCGGGAAGCTCAGTCAGGGAAAAGTTGTTATGGAAGCTAGAAAAGTCAGAACCCGAGTCGCGCCGTCACCCACCGGTGATCCCCATGTGGGGACCGCCTATATGGCGTTATTCAGCTTGTGCTTCGCGCGCCAGCATGGCGGCCAGTTTGTACTGCGCATAGAAGATACGGATGTGGCCCGCAGCACCCCTGAATCAGAAGCGAAGATCCTCGACTCCCTGCGCTGGCTGGGTCTGGACTGGGATGAGGGTCCAGACAAAGGTGGGCCCTATGGCCCCTATCGGCAGAGCGAGCGCAAGGCGATCTATGGGGGTTACGCCCAGACTCTGATTGATGCCGGACATGCTTTCCCCTGTTTTTGTACCTCCGAGCGGCTGGACGAAATGCGTCGTGAGCAGATGCAGCGGGGCGAAACAGCCCGTTACGATGGTCATTGCATGCACCTGCCCGCGGCCGAGGTGGCCACGCGCCTGCCCAATGAGGCTCATGTTGTGCGCATGAAGGTGCCGGCGACCGGCACCTGTATTGTTAATGATCGGCTACGAGGTGAAATTGAGATCGACTGGGCACAGATCGATATGCAGGTCTTGATGAAGACCGATGGTAATCCGACCTATCATCTGGCCGTGGTGGTTGATGACCATTTGATGGAGATCACTCATATTATTCGAGGTGAAGAGTGGATCAACTCGGCGCCCAAACATGTGCTGTTGTATGAATATTTTGGCTGGGAGATGCCGGAAATTATTCATATGCCGTTATTACGCAATCCTGACAAGAGTAAGTTGAGCAAACGTAAGAACCCCACCAGTATCGGTTTTTATGAACGCATGGGATTCCTGCCGGAGGCCGTGATCAACTATTTGGGTATGCTCGGTTGGAGCATGCCCGACGGCGAAGAGAAATTTTCCCTACAGGAGATGATCAAGCAGTTTGATCTCAGCCGTATTTCACTGGGTGCACCAGTGTTCGATATTGCCAAACTGAAGTGGCTTAATGGTCGTTGGCTACGAGAAAATCTCAGTGATGAGGCCTTTGCCGACAAAATTATCGAGTGGGCCTACAATCGGGAAAATTTGCTGAAAGTGATTCCGCTGATCAAAGAGCGGGTCGATGTGTTTTCCGACGTCGGACCCATGGCGGCATTTTTAGTGGATGGCCTGCCGGCTTACGACGAGTCGGCATTCAATACCAAGCAGCAGTCGTTGGACGAGATCAAACGGGTTCTGCAGTTTGCTGTCTGGCGAGCCGAAGCGCTGAGCGACTGGCAGCACGATACCTTGAATCAATTGTTTGTCGATCTGGCTGAGGCGCTGACTATGAAAATTCGAGATGTTCTGGGGCCGGTGTTTGTCGCCATCTCTGGCAAGCCGGTGTCGCCGCCGTTGTTCGATTCCATGGCGTTGATTGGACCTGATATGAGTCGTGCGCGCCTGCGTCATGCCATTGAGGTACTGGGCGGCGTGTCAAAGAAACAACTAAAGAAGCTTGAGAAGGAATATGCTGGATTGGCGGCTTAGCTAAATTAGCGCGATTCAAGATAGCTCTTTAAGATAGCTCTTCAAGATAGCTCTTCAAGATAGCGGTTCAAGATAGCGGTTCAAGATAGCGGTTCAAGATAGCTGTTCCGAATAGTGGGCCAGGCATACGGTTGCATGTACTGGCCCGCTATTTTGAGTCAAAAAACAGAGCGATTGACTAGATTAACTAGATTGACTCATTGTCGACTGCACTTAGAACGTGAACATACCCGCGCAGGTTTCGCCTGCAGCGACTTCGATGGCAATAGTGGTGTCGGTGTAATGCCAGAGACCTGAATTGCTGTCATCAGGCTCGGTCGCACCGTTACCTGTCAGCGCAACCTCGCCGGACTTGGATACCCCTAGGGATACGACGTCAGCGGTATCGCCGTCGCCAATAGTCAGGGTCAACTTGTTGCCCGTTTGCGTCCAAGTAAAGGGTTCATTGACGAACAGCTCTTCCGAGCTGTCCGCAACGCCAGTGGGAAAACCATCTTGATAGTAGTCTGACAGGGCTGTGAGTGAGCCTGTGTTATCCACAGCAAACACCACTTTGCCAACGAAGGCGCCAACACTCGCGCCCATGGCAAGTGGATTGGTTGGTGTTGCCTCGTTGCTGACATAGAAGCCAATTTCCGATGACTTAAGACAATATTCACGGCCAGCAACATTACTGTTACCAGCTTCCAGAGTAGCGATACTGGCGGCATTGTCATTGATGGCTGTTACCAGGGCGTTAATTGTGGTGTTCATGTCAGCTGAACTCAGTGTTGTACCTGATTCGAACTGGGTCACTGCACTGCCCACCACCGGTGCCGCCAGTGATGGCGTCGTAAGGGTTCCCAGAGCGAGCCCCAGTGTGAGTCCCAGGGTGCGAGAGGTGATATCTGCGTGTAATAACTTCATGGCATTACTCCTATCAATCCAACAAGTGGTTATGGTTCGTTAAAATTTAGTGATGCGTTAATGGTGATCAGTGTGACGCTGGCTTGGGTCATAGCACGCATTCGTCCCACTTGGCAGTGTCCAGGACGCAGGATTCTGGCGTAGGCTCAGGTACTGTCACGGTGATGACGTAGGTAGCGGGCGGTGAAGCCAGGTAAAGACTATCTGCTGCTTTGGTCGCTGTGATCGTGGTCGTCCCCGCTGCCAGCAGTGTTACAACGCCGTTAGCAGCCACAGTCGCGACATCGGTATTACTGCTGCTGTAGTTGACTATGCCAGTGCCGCTGCCGCCGGTCAGAGAATTGATGAGGGTTCCTGCTGACAATAGGCTTGAGACGTTAGCCTGGGCAAAAGTCAGAGCGCTCTGGTTTGCTTTGGCGGCGGTCAGAGTGATCTCGGCACTGATCGGCAGATATTCCACAACCGGCGATAGGTGTCGTGCCTTGCTCGCCATCAGGGTGGTCGTGCCGACGCCGGTGATGGTCACCAGTCCGGTGGCGTTGACCGTCGCGACGTCTGAGTTGCTTGAAGAAAAAGTAGTCGGCGCAGCGAGAAAACCGCCAGTCAAGGTCAGCTGTAGCGGCGTTGCATTCGCGGCGACGTTGAGATCGCCGTTGCTGATGCTGAATGCTGGCTGCGGTTGTGGGTCGTTGACTCGCAGTTTGACCGCCCACTCTTTGCTCGTGGTTCCGTCAGCTGCAGTGACGGTAAAGCGAGCCTCGCCCGCCGTGAAGCTGCCCGTGCTTGAGCGGGTGATCGTCGCGTCATCAGATATCGAGAAAATCTGCAGCGGATCTGTGATCTCGTCGAGCGTCGTCAGGTCAGCGAGGCTGGCAACACTGCCGACAATAATACTAGTGGTCCGATTGATAATGGCGCTGGTGATCAGCGAGTTGGTTGCTGCGCTGATATTTGCCAGGGATGATGTCGCGGTTGCCGCAATAGTCACCGTCACGGTCCAGGTGGTCGTTGTGCCGTCTTCGGCTGTGACGATGTAGTTGACCGGGCTCGTGAAGTCTTCGCCGCTATCGGCCGCGACGGTGGCGCCGAGGGAGATGCTGATCGTCGGGCTGATTAAAGCCGCGGCGCTGGTGCCTGTCGGTTGCAATACACTGATGGCCATGGTTTCCCTGTCGATGGTAGCGACTAAAGTGTCGGCAAAGGTAAACCGATGAATGATGCTGTCTGAGGAGAGGGCGACCGGTGTCTCGACGCCTGTGGTCGCAGCTGTCAATATGTTCTGCACGCGAGAAGTCGAAGTATCTCCGCTATTGTTGGTTGGACTCGCCACCACTTTATTGGTCGCCGCAATCAATTCAGCCGCGGAGTCCCCAAGATTGCCATCAACAACGATATCACTGGCCAGGCTGGCGATGACATTTTTGAGGCTGCCGGTATCGGCGTTAATTTGAGAAATGGCGCTGACCAGCATCCCCATCAATCGTGCATCTTCACTAGCGGTGGCTGCGCTCTCCTGGGTCAGGTCAGCGGGTGTCGTCGTCAACAAACGCTGGGCGGCGTCTGCGTTATCACCGAAGAACAAGGTGCCGACCTCGGTGTTGCCTGCTGAAACATTGCTGCTGGTTAAGCCGCCGGTTTTTTGCTGGGCCACCTGGGTGGCAATCTCGGTCAGGGGTGTGACCACCGTGGTAATGGTTGTCGGGCCACTGGCCTCAATGGCAGAGGCTGCCCGCAATGGTGCATCCTCAGGAATGGTTTGGGTAGTGCCTGTGGCTTCATCGATGTAAGCGCCGCCGCTAATCTCGACCAGATAGACGCCGATAAAGTCGCTCACTGTTGCCGTGTAATTGCCGCTGCTGTCAGTGATCGCCGTCGCGATGGGTTCGCCAGTTTTAAGACCGTCCGTAGCCACAGCAAAAATATTGACTGTCGCGCCAGCGACTGGTCCCTTGACCGCGCCACCACCGATGGTCACCGTGGTGGGTGTGGGTTGCGTGACCAGCGGTTGAGTGTCGCTGCTGTCGCAGGCATACACTGACAGAACAGCAACAGCGGCCAGCAGAGCCCGTGCTCGCCTTGATAAGCCTCTAGGCAGAATCACTTTTATCATTGTTTGATCTCGAGTGCTGAGGGATTTTTAAAACTAAAGAGGTGATGGGTATACTTCAATGCTCGGTGATCGTTAGATTGATCTCGTGCAGTAGAAATATTTAAAAATTGACTGAAGTCATTTTTAGACTGTGCGGAATCGGCACTTAGCTATCGCTGTAGAAACGCTTTATAGTTCTCTCAGGCATGAACCGGCTGTTTGGGTCACAATGGGTTGTTCATATCTCCTGTGTAGCTCGAGTCTGTGATTGTGCGATCAC
>JABMOJ010000054.1 GCA_013204195.1 SAR86 cluster bacterium | reverse complement strand
GCGCAATATTAAGGCGACGTTCAGCCTGTCGACGGGCGATGTGTTCTTTCCCTCGGTATTAATGGCGGATGTCTCTGGCGATGGCATTGCTGACTTGTTGGTTCAGGATGGTGAAGACGGTCTGTTGATTTACCCAGGGGTGGAGGGCGAGCGGCTGTTTAGCTTAGATGCGGTGGAGGTTAAGGTGCCCATGCCAGCGCAACCGGAAATGCTTCAAGTGGCTGACCTGAACGCCGATGGCAAACAGGACCTGATCATTCGCCTTGAAACCAAAGACAAGCCGTTTCAGGTATTGGTGCTGATGACGCATTAGCCAGGCCGAGCGCAGTAGCTGCCGTGAAGGGCTAATGCGGTTGCGTAGATATTCCCTGCGAGAGTTATCTGACTGTGATGCTTCTGATCTAAGGTGTCGAATCGCCCAGACGAGGTTTCAAATTGGCAAATAGCTTGCCAAAGTGACGCTGCACTCGGCCCAGGTCCACCAGGCCAAGGCTGCTGGAAAAACCGAACCAGACATAGAGACCGTTGATGTCAGCAAACATCGGCGGCAGGTAACGGGGCGCTACCACGGTGCCCGCGAGCATATGTTCGTACAGCACGGGTATATCGTCCAGCGTGACCTTGCCGACAAACAACAATGGAATTACCTGCGGTACGTCTGAGAGTATCGCGCTGCGAATGAAATTGATGTTTTCGACAATACCGCGAACATAAGAGATGTCCTTGGTGAAATAGCTGCCGCCACGGGGGTCGCCGCCGCGAAAAACCCGCTGGGTGAGTTGATAGCTTTCCTCACGGGGCAGACCCTGATCCTCAAAATGGTCGAAAATCTGCCGAAAGTCGGCACCTTGCTCTGCCATCGAGACTGCCTGCACACGCTCACTGATCTTGCGGGCCCGTTGTGGAAATGAAGAAAATGTCAGGGTCTCGAGTAGTACGGCCAGGCCCTCTTGGCTGGCGGTCACTCTGGGCGAACCGACTGCGAGCCAGGTCGCCCAAGGTTGGTGTTTGCCATTCAACGTCGTGCCCACATGGACCCAGCCTTCGTGGACCTCAAACACACGAAGCTCCTGCTCAGAAAAGCGCTTGCTGTCGTTTAGCTTGATGTAATCGGAACCGGCGGCGGCATCGGAAACAATACCGTCGCTGAGCATCACCTTGACTTTGTCGCGACCGAAATAACCATTCAATGCGTCGCTCAAGCGCTGTACCGCGTCTTCTGCGCTGTAATCTTGGGGGTAGTCGTGGCTAAGGCGAGCTGCGGCAGGCAGACTGAAAATAGACGAGAGCTGTTGACCCAGTTCGTTCAGGGTTCGCCGATCTCCGCGAAGGTGATCAAATGCCGAGCCATAAAGTGCTTTTGAGTGGCTTGCAAAGGCTTTGGTGCCCCGTGCCATCAGCATTTCTATAACCCGCTCATATTGGCCAACAGACTCAGCCAATATGTTACCTAGGCCATCGTTCTTGCCGAGGGTCGCGCGGATTCGCTGGCGCAATTGAACCAGCTCACTGGTGAGTTGCTGTGGGTTATACTTTAAGGGCAATGCCGCATAGTAGTTTTCGGGTAATACCGGTAAACCACCACGTTTGTCGGCCAGGAATGTGGCCTTGATGCCGCGAGGCCATTTGATGCTGTCAAGAATTCGGATCGGCTTCTGAATGGCAATCAGTTGATCTGACAATTCACGTAAGTTCTCTCGATAACGTTCCAGACTCATGGCTGGTGACTGCTAGCGAGCGGCTGAGTCTGGACAGGCAAAACCGTGGTGATCAGCTTTGCGACCCAGGCGCTTGCACCCTGACGGGTTGGTTGACCGTATTGAGGCTGATCATGAAGGGGCATCGATGCGTAACCCAAATAAAAGAGGAGCACTATAAACGTAACCCGCATCGCTAGGGAAGATGTTCGCGTGCATCGTCGGCGGCAATGAGTGGTTCGAAACGAAAACGCCTGAATCGGGGTTTCGCCGGCATCTCGCTGCAAGGTGCTGTCGCATTGTTCTCGATCATCGGCATGGTTGAGATGTAGTGAGAGTTGATACGTCAGCTAAGCCGCAATAGCGCGCTGGGTGGTGCACTGATAACCCAAATCAAATTCAATTAACACGAGCAGATCGACCAGTTGATGATCGGTCACTCTGGGTCGTGAAAAAAGGCTGAGGTCGCGATATACTCGCGGTTTTGTTGACAGCGCGGCGCGTCGTGATTGTTGCACCATTCCCCCGTTTAAGTGGATGTCAGGCATGCAAGATTCAACGGTTCAGCCGCCCACACCGATCCCAATGCATTCAGAATCACCTCAAGGATTGCCGTCACAACGCAGTTATTTTG
>JABMOJ010000053.1 GCA_013204195.1 SAR86 cluster bacterium | reverse complement strand
GTTATCAGGCGTGCGGAGATGCTCGGTGAATTAATGCGTTACAGACATGGCATAGCGGTTGCGGGTACTCATGGGAAAACATCTACCACTAGTTTGATAGCGTCTATTTTGGCTGAGGCGGGTTTGGATCCAACCTTCGTCATTGGCGGTTTGCTCAATAGCACTGCATCCAATGCCATGCTTGGGAAAAGTCGTTATCTGGTTGCGGAAGCTGATGAGAGTGATGCTTCTTTTCTACATTTACAACCGATGGTCGCTGTGCTGACTAATGTCGATAGAGATCACTTGAGTTATTACGAAGGAAGTTTCGATAAGCTTAAAGCCGCTTTCCTTGAGTTTGTGCACAACCTGCCGTTTTACGGCTTGTTGGTGGCTTGTATTGACGATCCCGTCGTGAAATCCATGTTGCCCCATGTTAAGCGCTCTGTCGTGACCTATGGTTTTGACCCGGATGCCGACGTGTCCGCGCTGAGCGTCATTCAAGATGAAGGCGTCTCTCGGTTTGCAGTCGTCAGGCGCGGTCACGCTGAGCCACTACAGATTACCTTGGCGTTTCCTGGCAAGCATAATGTGCTGAACGCGTTGGCAGCCATTGCCATTGCCAGTGATGAAGGGGTTGAGGATCAATATATTGCCGCGGGCCTGAAAAAATTTCAGGGCGTTGGTAGAAGGTTTGAACGCCACGGTCAATATGCCAAAGACGCAGGATTGTTCACTTTGGTTGATGACTACGGTCATCACCCCAGCGAAGTTAAAGCCACGATTGAGGCTGTTAGGTCAGGTTGGCCCGATAGCCGGTTAGTGATGGTCTACCAACCTCATCGCTATACGCGAACTCTGGAGCTATTCGACCAGTTTGTCGATGTGCTCGCGACGGTGGATCATTTGGTATTGCTCGACGTCTATGCCGCAGGTGAAGCGCCCATCCCGGGAGCAACAGGCGAGGATTTGTACAAAGCGTTAGTACGTAAAGAGCAAGTGAGTATTGAGTACATCGCGAAAATTGAAGATGCACCGGCAGCCCTCGATAGAATCGTGAAGCCAGGAGATTTTATGCTGACACAGGGCGCGGGTGAAACCGGCAAGTTAGCGAGAGCGCTCGCTGCACAATGGCAAAATTTGAGGGTTGAGGAATGATGAGGAGGGTCCTTAATTTGTGGGGAGGGGCGCGTTTGGGTTGGGTTTTGCCCGGACTTCTCGTCGTGATTATGTTCGTGATTTTGTCGTCGGGTGAGGCGTCCTACCAGGCAAATTTGGTCTCGGTTGAGGGCAGTTTGACTGAGGATCAGCGCCAGGATGTGTATCAACACTTGGTCAATTTGGCAGATCAAAAGCAAAATATTCTGCAAATTAAAGCCATGCTCGAGCAGGTGGATTGGGTTCATCGCGTTGAGGTGAGTAAAAGTTGGCCCGATAGTTTGACGGTTCTTGTGATTGAAGAAACGCCTATAGCTTATTGGAACGATGATGCTTTCATCAATTTGGATGGCAAAGTGTTTGCTTCAAGGTTTCAACTCGGCGGTGATTTGGCGCAGCTTTACGGCCCGGTAGGCAGTGAGAAATTGGTTATGCAGCAATACCAGCGGCTGAACAATGCGCTATTAAAGTCCAATCAGTCCATAGATGTACTGGCATTGGGCGATCGAGGCGGATGGGAATTCACCAATAATTCAGGTGTACAGGTGTTGCTAGGCAAAGATGACATTATGGAACGAATCCAGCGATATTTGCAGATTGTCGAAAACGGAGGCCTCGTGGCATATATGGATAGTATCCGATTGGTTGATGCGCGGTATTCGAATGGCTTGGCGGTAAGCTGGAAGTCGCAAGAGATGGATTTGGCATTTGCTAAAAATTATAAAATTCAAAGAGAGCTCAGGCTATGACAGGCTCAATAGGCAATAGAATGATCGTTGGACTAGATATTGGTACTTCGAAGGTGGTGAGTATCGTTGGTGAAGTATCGCCAGAAGGTACTGTCGAGATCATCGGCATAGGCAGCCACCCCTCTCGGGGTTTAAAGAAGGGTGTTGTTGTGAACATTGAATCGACGGTCCAGTCGATTCAGCGTTCCGTGGAAGAGGCTGAGTTAATGGCTGGCTGCCAAATTCACTCGGTATTCGCGGGCATTGCTGGTAGCCATATCCGCAGCCTGAACTCCCACGGCATTGTCGCTATCCGAGATCGAGAGGTTTTTCAGCCAGATATCGATCGGGTCATTGATGCGGCCCAGGCAGTTGCCATACCCGCTGATCAAAAGATTTTGCACATATTGCCTCAAGAATATGTCATTGATACGCAGGAAGGCGTTAAAGAACCGCTCGGCATGTCGGGTGTACGCCTTGAAGCCAAAGTTCATCTTGTGACATGCGCGGTCAATGCGGCCCAAAATATTGAAAAGTGTATTCGTAAGTGCGGACTCGAAGTGGAAGATATTATTCTTGAGCAGTTGGCGTCAGGCTACGCAGTGCTTACCGAAGACGAAAAAGAGTTAGGTGTTTGCTTAGTCGATATTGGTGGCGGCACAACTGACATTGCCGTGTTCACCGAAGGTGCTATTCGTCATACCGCGGTGATTCCTATTGCTGGTGACCAAGTAACCAATGACATCGCGATGGCACTGCGAACTCCAACCCAGAACGCAGAAGAGATCAAAATTAAATATGCCTGTGCGCTGGCAAGTCTGGCGGGCGAGAACGAAACGATCAAGGTCCCGAGCGTAGGCGAAAGAGGCGACCGAGACCTTTCCCGACAAGCGCTGGCCGAAGTGGTTGAGCCTCGATATGACGAATTATTTACCCTCGTGCAGGCTGAATTGCGTCGAAGTGGCTTCGAGGGTTTGGTGGCTGCCGGGATCGTTTTGACTGGCGGATCTTCGAAAATGGAAGGTGCGGTGGAGTTGGCAGAAGAGATATTCCATATGCCGGTAAGAATTGGTAAGCCTCAAGGGGTGACTGGTCTGAGCGATATTGTGCGTAACCCGATCTACTCAACGGCAGTCGGTCTACTGCTCTATGGGGCTAAACAGCAAGGTAACAGTCGCGCAATACCAGCGAGCCCAGCATTTTCCGGGCTCATGAGCAAAATTAAAAACTGGTTTAACGGAGGCGGTTACTGATGATCAAGGGTGATCAACAAGCGAACAGCCAGTACAACATCGATAGCCTCCGTGCAGTTGAGATATCGAATCGCATTTCAATAAATGAATTAACTAATTTTTGTCGTAAAACCTGGGAGGGTTCCATATGTTTGAACTAGTCGATAGCGCACCGCAGAATGCTGTAATCAAGGTGATTGGCGTCGGTGGGGGTGGCGGTAATGCTGTCCAACACATGATAGTACAAGACATTACGGGGGTTGACTTTATTTGCGCCAATACCGATGCGCAGGCGTTGCATGGTTTAGGTGCTAAAACATTGCTGCAGCTGGGCACAAATATCACCAAAGGACTGGGTGCTGGCGCTAATCCTAATATGGGTAAAGAAGCCGCCCTTGAAGATCGTGAGCGTATTGCTGAAGCACTGAAAGGTGCGGATATGGTCTTTATCACTGCTGGCATGGGTGGTGGAACCGGCACAGGGGCGGCTCCTGTCGTCGCGGAAGTGGCCAGGAGCATGAATATCCTGACCGTCGCAGTGGTCACAAAACCTTTCGTTTTTGAGGGTAAAAAGCGCATGGCGCTTGCGGAGGCAGGCATCAAGGAGTTAGCGCAGCATGTAGATTCCTTGATCACCATTCCGAACCAGAAGCTATTATCTATTATGGGAGAGGATACGCCGCTGTTGAAGGCGTTTGCTGCCGTTGATGATGTATTACTTGGCGCGGTCCAGGGGATTGCCGATCTCATCATGCGACCCGGCATGATCAACGTGGACTTTGCCGATGTTCGTACCGTGATGTCGGAAATGGGGATGGCGATGATGGGCACTGGTAGTGCCTCTGGCAGCGGGCGAGCCAGAGAGGCTGCAGAGGCGGCAATTCGTAGTCCATTATTGGAAGATGTTGATTTGAACGGCGCTCGGGGTATTCTGGTGAATATCGCTGCCGGCGTAGATATCTCCTTGGGTGAATTCTCCGAGGTCGGTGCAACAATTGAGGAGTTTGCCTCTGAGAATGCCACGGTGGTTGTCGGTACCGTTATTGACCCTGAAATGGGCGATGAGCTTAGAGTCACGGTAGTTGCGACAGGGCTTGGCGTGGTCGAAATTGAGAAGCCCAAAACCGTCGTTGATAATACCCGTAAGCGGGTCGCTGGCGATGGCACTATGGATTATTCCGCTTTCGATCAACCCACGGTGACCCGTCGGGCGGTGCGTGACAATGACCATCATGGGCAAACCGATAACATCACAAAAGATATGGATTACCTGGATATTCCAGCATTTTTACGTCGTCAGGCGGATTGAGGCTGAAGCCAGGATTTTGACGAAACAGGGAAGTGAAACACAAAGAATTGCAACTATCGGCGAGTTTCGCGGTCTTATTGGGCTGTACAAGAAATTCTTATCTGGCCATTAGGTTCCAGTGAACGGGTCTGATACCATGCGCGCGGCGAATTCGGGGCGGGTATTTTCGACCTGAAAAATACGAAGGAAAATAAAACGAACGATGATAAACCAGCGAACGCTCAAAAATGTTATCCGTGCTACAGGAGTTGGTCTACATACCGGTGAGAAGGTCTACTTAACACTGCGTCCGGCGCCGATTAATAAAGGTATTGTATTTATTCGGGTGGATGTCGAAACCGCGGTAGAAATCCCTGCATTAACAGAATACGTTGGCGATACGACACTGGCGACCACGATCGAGAAGGACGGTTGCCGGGTGTCAACAATTGAACACCTCATGGCTGCATTTAGTGGCTTGGGGGTGGATAATGCTTATGTGGAAGTCAGTGGGCCAGAAATGCCGATTATGGATGGTAGCGCTGCCACATTTGTCTTCTTAATTCAGTCTGCCGGTATACAAGAGCAATCCGCGCTCAAGCAATTTATCAAAATTAAACGACGGATCGAAGTCAGTGATCCCGACGGCGTTGCTTGGTCGGCATCCCTCGAACCTTATGATGGGTTTAGAGTGTCCCACACTATCGTTTATGACAACCCGGTGATCAAACAACAAAAGGCTAGCGTTAATTTTTCAACCACGTCGTTTGTCAAAGAAGTGAGTCGTGCCAGAACCTTTGGGCTGATGCGCGAATTTGAGCACCTTCGAGAGCGAAATCTGGCCCAAGGGGGCAGTATGGATAACGCGATCGTTGTGGACGACTACCGCGTCCTCAATGATGACGGTTTAAGGCACCAAGATGAGTTCGTCCGACACAAGATTCTGGATGCTATCGGGGATCTTTACCTGTTGGGACACAGCGTGATTGGTGAGTTTGTCGGCCATAAATCCGGTCACACAGGTAATCATGCGCTTCGTCAGGCACTTTTGAGCCAAGCAGATGCCTGGGAGTTAGTGACCTTTGATGATGCTGCAGATTTACCGATGGCCTATGCATCACCGGTTATGGCCTGAGCGCCCAATAAGGTTCTTTGGCTAGCCTCAATGGGAGGTGGATACTAGTTTGGGTCAGGCTTTACGTGCTCTGAAAGCCTAATTAAGGCTGTTCGTAGGGCCGTATCTTCGATATATTTAGCGGTGTCAGCGATCTGTTCTGCATTTTTCGCCGAAGCTGGAAGCGGAGCGCGTGTCAGTTTTTCCGGCGGAAAGTAGCTCGGTTGAACAGATAATCTAATAGAATCAACGAGATAAGGCTTGTGGCGTTGTCGCAAGGAAGAGATTAACATGGGCTGGCTGTATTTCACTCGAGTAGCGAGTGCGGCAGACGGTGTGATCAGATGCAATTCCCCGTTCGTTAGGGCGGCGACAAAAATGTCGCCGGGCACAATTTTTCTGACAACGAGCTGGATTTCGAGCAGAGTTTTGGATTGCGCGAGCAGGCGGTTGAGCATGCCTTTGGCTTGAGAAAGAATCTGTGGGGGCTGCTTGAACGCCATTAGCTATCCCAATACGTGGAAACAGAATAATAACCCAATTTTATGAAATTCATCATTGTTGATAATCAATCAGGTAGATCTCGCGCCTTCACGGTGAATAGTTTCATCCTGGGTGTGACGCTAGCTGGCCTAATCGGTTTGCCGGCGGCTGCGGGTTATATATCCTATCGCCTGGGGATTGGTGAGGCGGCAATGATTGGCGAGATGATTGGCAACTGGCGACAGGTGCTCAAGGATCAGGACCATTCGATTTCGCTCGCGCGTCGTAATGCGCAGGAAAACGCCCAGGCATCGGCGGTTCGGCTGGCGAAGCTGCAGTCACGAATTGTGCGGCTTGATGCGTTAGGTGAACGCTTAACGACGATCGTTAAACTCGACGAGGGTGAGTTTGATTTTTCTCAGCCGCCAGCGGTAGGCGGGCCAGAGTCGGATGATCAGAGCGCAGCTTTCAGCCCCCCTGATTACATGACGGCATTAGATCGTCTGTCAGACGATATCGAGAGCCGTGAACAGCAATTGAGCGTTTTGGAGACACTGCTGGTTGACCGCAAGACTCAGGATGACGTGTTTCTCGCCGGCAGGCCAGTCTCCAAGGGCTGGATGTCTTCCCGCTTTGGTATGCGTAACGATCCTTTTAATGGTCAGCGAGCCTGGCACAATGGCGTGGATTTCGCCGGTGCGGAAGGATCGAATGTTGTGACCGTTGCGGCGGGTGTGGTTGTTTTTGCAGGTCCTCGTAGTGGCTACGGCAATATGGTCGAAATTAACC
>JABMOJ010000052.1 GCA_013204195.1 SAR86 cluster bacterium | reverse complement strand
CTGTGGCCTTACCCCGGGGAGCCAACGCACCGGGCGCTATAATGTACGGCTGTGAGCCAAAAATACGCTCCTGAGCCTCCTTGTTAAACAAGCCAATCAGCCAGTTATGCTCCATACAGAAAGTTGTCACCCAGGCCGTTGAAATATCGGCACCACCTAGGGTCACACCAATGTCCATAAATCCCACAAGACTGAACTCGAACCCTCCATATTTTTTAGGTACAAAGTAACGATACGCCTGGGTGTCTTCGATCGCTTTCATCACACTGTCGACCGGCTTACGCAGCCGCTCTGACTCAGCCGCATTCGCTTCGAGCAATGGCGCTAGGGCCTTCATACTTGCTATTAGTTCTGCTTCTTTCATGATTATACTGTCAATTAGGTTGACATTATATGCTACAGGATTTAGTGCCATTGTTACAAATAAATTAGTACCAAAGAGCACAAGTCGAATCAATTTTTGTAATATAAATTGACTATCTCGCCTAAAACATTTTTGATAGGGCATCAGTATTTGGATGAGAGAGGAACAATGGCACTACCCATTTTACCAACAAGCCTGGTCGGCAGTTACGCGCAGCCCAATTGGCTCATTGATAAATCAAGGCTAGGGCAGTCTCTGCCGCCCCGGGTTGTACTCAATGATTTATGGCAGGTCGAACCAGAATACCTTGAAGAAGCGCAGAATGATGCGACGTTGATTGCCCTTGATGATCAACATCGTGCCGGTGTTGATATTGTCACGGACGGTGAAATGCGACGTGAGAGTTACTCAAATCGGTTCGCCAACGCACTTAGCGGTATCGATTTGGACAAGCCAGGCGAAGCCATTGATCGTACGGGCAAATCAGTGCCAGTCCCGAGAGTGACCGGTAAAATTCAGCGCATCGGCGCCGTTGAGGTGCCCTTCGTGGAATTCCTTCGCGCGCACACGTCTAAACCTATCAAACTTACACTCCCGGGCCCGTTTACCATGGCCCAGCAGGCCCAGAATGACTATTACCCAGACGATGGGTCACTCGCCATGGCTTACGCAGATGCGATTAACCAAGAACTTAAAGCGCTGTTCGCTGCTGGAATCGACATCGTTCAACTGGACGAACCCTATGTTCAGGCACGACCTGAAGCCGCCAACGAATATGCAGTAGAAGCCATTAACCGCGCCTTGGAAGGCGCAACAGGCACAACTGTTCTACATGTCTGCTTCGGCTACGGTAAGCATGTAGCGGACAAGCCTGACGGTTATGCATTCCTAGATGAACTCGATGCCTCAGCCGCCGACGAGATCTCCATTGAATGCGCGCAGCCAAAACTCAAAATGGACCTACTACAAGGCCTGCCTAGCAAACGGGTCCATGTGGGCGTTATCGACCTGCGAGATATCACTATAGAGACGCCAGAGATAGTCGCTGAACGAATACGCGCTGCACTTAAATATTTGCCTCCTGAAAGATTGGTCGTTGCCCCAGACTGTGGCATGAAATACCTCACGCGGGCGGTCGCCTTCGGAAAGCTCAGCGCCATGGTCGCCGGCCGCAACCTTGTTGTGGGATGATAAAGTTGCGGGGCAATAAAATTTTGGATGGCAAAATTACTAGATAGTAGGGTTGTTTGAAAGCAAGGTTACCGGAAAAAACGCTTATGAACTCAAAACCAAGCACAGCATATACATGGTACGTGGTCTTCGTACTTCTGATCGCGCAATTGTTTTCCTTTCTGGACCGCATGATCATGGGCCTGCTTGTCGGACCTATCCGTGAGAGTTTTGAAATAACCGACACTCAATACAGCCTGCTCGCTGGCTTGGCATTCTCGTTATTCTATGCCGCGATGGGTCTACCGCTTGCGAGAATCGCGGATCTAGGCAATCGTCGCAACCTCATTTCTGTTGGTATCGCTGTATGGAGTTTTATGACGGCGCTGTGTGGTCTCGCGCAGGGTTATTGGACGCTGTTTGCAGCCAGGGTTGGCGTGGGCGTAGGGGAAGCAACACTGGGACCGGCAGCTTACTCAATGATTACTGACTACTTTCCGAAGTCAGTGTTGGCGCGCGCACTCTCGGTTTATATGTTGGGCGTTACCCTTGGTTCAGGCCTCGCCTACATGCTTGGCGGCGCAATTGTCGGCTATGTGTCAACCATGGATGAGATCATATTGCCTCTGATCGGCGAAATAGAGGGATGGCAGCTGACCTTTTTTATCGTCGGGATACCCGGGCTTATTGTTTCAGTACTTGTCGCCACTACCGTTAGAGAACCAGAACGAAAAGGCGCCACAGCTCACAACAAAAACCTACCCCTAATTGAGGTTATTGGCTACATTTCAGCACGTAAAGGCGCCTATGCAGGACACATATTTGGCGTCTCTATTTTCATCATGGTGGTTTATGCACTCAACCTCTGGGGTCCGACCTACTTCATTCGACTCTTTGACTATTCTCCGCAGGAAGCCGGCTGGACATTCGGCCTAATCATGATTGGTGCGGGTTCAGCGGGATTACTATTGGCCGGCACGCTCGCAGATCGATTGGTGGGAAGTGGCATCCAGGATGGCTATATCAAAGTAATCCTGTTCAGCATGGTTGGGATGACACCCTGCGCGATCGCCCTTGGTTTTGTTGAGAGCGACACCCTTGCCATGGTCTTTCTGTCGGTAGCCATATTTTTCTCAGCATTTCAGGGTGGTATCAGCGGCGGCGCAATCCAACTTATGACCCCAAACCGAATGCGTGGCCAGGTAATGGCGCTATATTTACTGGTCGCAAATCTCATTGGCCTTGGCCTCGGCCCGACGGTCATCGCACTGACGACAGACTATGTCTTCGGCTACGACGCAGCCATTGGTAAATCAATCGCACTCTGTGCTGCTGTGCTTTGCCCCATAGCGGCCTTCATACTTTGGCGCAGCCTAAGCAGCATAAATATTCTTTTAGATGAACAGGCGGCAGCGTAACAAAGCCGACCTACTCTACCAAAACTCCTTCAACGACGAGGTAGACTTCAACGTCGCCTATCCATGCAGGAAGGCCGTAGTCTGCGGCAGTTAGGGTGACACTGCCTTCAAAGCCACTTCTATATCCACCCCATGGGTCCTTACCCTCGCCAATTTTACTGACCGCTATATCCACCTTTTGGTCTACGCCGCAGAAATTGAGATCCCCAGTGAGGGTACCTTCAGTTTTATTGCCCGCATAACTCGTACTAGTGAAGGAGATCTTGGGATTCGCATCTACATCGAAATATTCGGGTCCCCTTAGGTGCTTGTCTCTTTCAGAGTGATCTGTATCAAGGCTTTTTACGTCTATGGTGACACTCACCGTTGAGCTTCCTGGGTCGGCCGCGTCATATGTAAAGCGACCATTAAAATCCTCAAAATGACCGAGAATGTAGGAGTACCCTAGATGACTGGCCTTGAACGAAATGAACACGTGCTGACCAACTTTATCAAAAATGTAATCTGCAGCTGTACACTGCTGAGTACACAGACCCGCTAACACTAAAGACATCCACTGGGTCACTTTCTTCATGGATCACCTCTCTTCATTTTGATGGGTAGCATACGACTTAAAGTGGCATCCTTGCCGTTTAAATGATGTTTGAGTGATGTTTGAGTGCAGCCCCACCATGAACAACCCTAACGGCCACGATAAAGTAAGCGCGTATTGGTGAATTCATCCAGCAATGCCTTCCTCGTCGTGCTGCCGAAACTTTCCCTGTGCCTTTGCGAGTCGATATTATCTGGATTTTCAATAACCCTTCACCAGAAAACTGCAGAACGACGACCACGATCAATAACATACCGATATGGCAAAGTAGTGTACCAAGCATCGTAGCGCCCCAGTGTCATCATGTATCAGCCGACACAAAAAAACCTACTAAATACCAAGGCGATGGGCCAATGCAATGTAATTGAAACGAGACCCTAGCGTAATATCGAATCTATTTTCAGCGAGATCAACGAGTATCACGCAGGACTCACATAGGATAGGGACCAAACAGACTGGAACGTCATGGTCGACAATTGCTGATTGTTTGTTAATGGGGTTGATCTTGAGAAATCCAGCTTTGAGCTGATCACCTCGAAGCATGTCTATTTCATGACAGGCATGCTCCAGACCTAATTCTTCCAGGGCAATAGCGACCTTCTAACCGTTTGGCGTTGGTCCGACATATAGATCCATCATTTTTTATTCATTCTTGAGGCCGGTAATGTCCTACGTCATTATAAAAAACGGCGCTCCCATTGAATTCGCGGATCGCGGGCAGCAAAGGATGATCTTTGGCCTTTGCAGCAAAGGCCCTGAAATTCGATTCTTTCTCCCAGCGCGCAAAATGCAGATACCCGCCGTTATCTTCTCGCTCATTCAACCAGCTCTCGATAAACCCGTCTTGCTGGCAGAGAAAACCTTCAATATATTCGTTCAATAAATGCTTAGCACTCACGTGGTTATCCGCACTGGTATCGAAAGTCACTACTACGACATAACCCATTAGTTAAACTAATCCTGTTGATTGCCAGGCGTGGAGCGCAAAACTGCCATCTAGGCGCTTCCGCCAAACCGTGATAAAACGGTTGACCAGCTTTCTGTCCTGCCCTTCCTTCGTGACATCACCGAAGACAACGCCCTCTAAAACAAACACATTACCGAAAGCTCTTGCCTGCAAATCACGAACATCCAGTGAATGGTAAATGGTCGTTCCAGCCAACATCGTAGCTACAAAACCGGCCTTTGAATCCGTCTTACCTGATGAATGCGTCCAGCTAAGATCATCAGCGAGGCAAGCCATCATCAGGCCAACATCACCAGCGACTAGGGCCGCACGCCTTCCTGCATCTGCCGCTATAAGATCATCGATATCACTCACCGGTTAGCTCCTTTATCAGTTCTGCAGCGGACGGCACAGCACCCCAATCAAGCTCGAACACGCGATGCAACTGCAACATGTTTTTGCTTCCAAGCCGTTTTTCGAGGATACGTTCCATTCCAGAAAGTCCACAGCTCGCTATTTCACGCATTTGCTCCCCCTTTGCAGTAAAACTAAGAACTTTTTGCCGCCCACTTTGGGGATCAGGCTTGATGACGACAAGCCCTTTGGACTCTAGTTCCTTGACGCTTTGTCTTATTGCCTGTTTGGAAACTCTGAGATGTTTAGAAATATCACTCTGCCGACAGATTCCGTCGCCGATACAGATCATCATCATGGATTGTGCTCGGGGCAACGAAAAACCTGCCTCTTCCAGCATATAATTTTGCAACCCATCATCCATCCAATAGAACGCATGGATCAACGTTCGAGTCAGTAGCCGCGTGTATTTTTCCTCGACAAAATCAACAACGTCAATGTTGTCCGATGAGGTTGTCACGCGGCGCCCGTAATCGGCTGACCATTAGCCTTGATGCCTTTTTCATTCACCGGCAGATCTGCAATGGGTACACCTTCAGACAGCGTGGCGCAAAATTCCAGCATAATTCCGTCTGGGTCAAAGAAATAGAAGGACCGCAGCCAAGTTTTATCAGTGGGCATATCTGACGTCCGCTTCGCGTCACCTGAGATGATATCGTCGTGATTAACGACCTGTGAGCAGTCAACACCTCGTGAAACTAGTTCTGCACGATAGCCATCAATCTTGTCTTTGGATACAGCAAACGCGACGTGATTCATAGACCCGTGCGCCGAGGTAATCGTGCCGTCACCGGAGGCAACAAGATTAGCTGCTGACGCAATCCCAGGCTGGGCCGGAGCAGCGTCTTTAAACCAAAAGAAAGCCAGTTCCTGACCTGCCCCCATATCAAAGAAAAAATGCTGCCCGTAGCCTCCATCCAGATCGAACCCTTTATTCAAGTTCATACCTAGCGTATTCGTGTAAAATTCTACGGTCTTTTCCATATCTTTGCAGACCAGCGCCATGTGGTGTAGTCCGCCAAATTCGAAAGGTTGTCTAGTCATTATTCACTCTCCTTGTTCCAAGCATTGCCAGCCCAATCAGCGGGCACACCGTCAACTGGCGCCGGGACTTCCCTGATTCGATCGTCAACATCATCGAACTCCAAACGCAGGGCTTTGCACGATACCGCATGTAGATTATACCCGAGTACGTGGTAGGTAATTTCCAGTATGTCTTCGTCTGAAAAATGCTTATGAATCGCTTCGAAGAGCTCATCCGATGCGCGCCCACCCTGAAGAATCAGCGCGTCACTCCAAGCCAACACTGCGCGTTCACGAGCATCAAAAGCCTCTGAAACCTGCCAGTGACTAACCCCTTTAATTTTATCGTCGGTTACGCCATTCTTTCGTGCAGCCTTGCAGTGTTGTGAAAATACAAATTGACTGCCCTGAGTGTAACCGGCTCGCATAATCGCGATCTCACGTATCGCACTATCGAGCTCACTGACGCTTTTGTCAGCGAACATACCGAACATACCAAAATGACTGGTCGCGTGATCGAATATGTGTGGCACCAACGCGAACACCGACCACCAATTCCCAGGTGTACCCGTCGCTGTTCCTGGGTCACTGACTGGATCACGATCACCAAAGAGTCGATCATAGAACTTGAGAACATTCGCTGACGCTTCCGCCCTCGGCACCTGCCTTAATCTCGGCATTTCATACTCCATCCTGCTAAAGTGGCTAACATCCTACGCCCAACATAGGTTTTTAGTCAACGATATTGACTATAGTTCGAGGCCCGGAGAGCGATCCTACTTCTAGTAGGCTTTTTCAGCTAACCACCTAGCAATGATGTCAGCGGTTTTGTCACGGGCATCGCCTGGCTCAACTAAATAGTGATCTCCCTCGACCATTTCCAATCGCTTGTCCGTTGACGCTAAAGAATCATATATTTCATAGGCATCCCGCGGAAAAACGCCAGTGTCCGCGTCACTTTGAATGATGAGTGCTGGCTCAGAGATTTTCGCGAGATGCGGAATCCCGCTGCAGTAAGACTCTCGCAAACTCCACATCGAAAGCCACGTGCGGAGGGTGTTCGTTAGTCCTATACCCCGCGGCGCAAAATTAGCTGTTTTCGGGTCACCAGCATAACACCACTGTGGGCGTCTCTTATTCGGATCAATAGTAGGGTCCATCAGCCGAAGGTCAGCCCAGGTTCTATACATGTTGAACGCCCGGTCGGTCAAACCATGGCTTGATAGTCTCTCTAGTTCTTCAAAGCACCAATCCGTTATCCGATGATTTCGCGCGACCTGTGCCGCGCGATATTTATCAATGAATGCTTCGCTGTAAGGACGGCCATTGGACTCGTCATACATATTGAGCGCCGGATCAATACTGGCGGGGTCCCTCTCATCGGTGATAGACGGATCAAACCATTGTGTTAATACCTCCGGCCTACCCCCATGGGCACATAACGAAACGTACAAGTCTGCAGGTTCAATCAACTCCAGTGCGGGCGGCAGTTCAAGACCGGGTGTCGGCTGCATTGTTACGCCTTTGGCCTGCGATTGATAAGCCGCCATGAGCGACCCACCACCGGAATTTCCCAGGATAACGACCTTCTCGACACCCGCGACTTCACGAAGCCACTTGACACCCTCACCGATATCAATCAACGCATGCTCAAGAAGAAAGAACTGCTCCAGTCCTCGAAAACGGGTGTTCCAGCCAAGGAAACCATAACCCCGCTCGGCCATATACTCACCCAAATAATGTTCACTGAAGTCGACGTTGTAATGAGTAGCAATCAGCGCCACCTTGGGTCTTTCACCTACTGGTTCGACATAAAGCCCCTGACACGGCTTAAAACCTGCGCCATTCCGCGGACCCGTCGGTGAAGTAGTTGAAACAAATGTTCGCCTGAACTCGCCCATAATTCTTCCTTTAGTCTCGATTTATTCTTTGATCGGCAGATACCAGATAGGAGAAGACCAGGCACGCTCCTGTATCATCACATCCGCACCAGGGAATTCATCACACCGATCTTTTGCCCTGCAATGGTGTGCTGACCAGCGCGCGGTTGCTTCTTCTTTCACGCGTGTATACCAGAACGCAGGTTCTTCTTCTACAAAGTCAGAGTCCTGCCAGACGATACATTGGGATGTTGCCGACCCTTCCCATAATGTGACGACAGTCTCTCGAAAAATTCCATCTTGCAATTTGCCTTTCACTACTTCGATTTGTTGTAGTGGAACTCGATCACTGGCTACGTTTAGTCGAAAATATGGTTGCCCGCGAGAAAAGTCGCCGCCCATTGTCACGGCTGCGGGCCTACCTCCCGCCTCACAGGACAGCGGGCTAACATCTGATTCAAAATCAAGCCCAATCCGGGGACCGCTAGTGGCGTAGACCTCGCGGCGTTTCATGGCGGCGAATAGGCTTTCACGGGTGTTTTCTTCCGCACGTATCTCGACTAACCCACCCGGGTTCCAATCACGCCGAGCCATTGCCTTATCAAGACTACCGATCCCAAAAACAGGCCCATTCCAAGCAGATTCTTCAACAAATCCGGGCGTTGCTGCATGCCCATCCGTTGAACCTATGATGCCAAGCTGGAGCGGGTTATTCGCCCCACTACCTGATCGCCTGTAGGCGGCGAGCCCGCGCATCAGTAAACCTCGTACATAGGTTGCCCGCATATGCTCCCACTCATCACTGTTGTAATCTTCCTGGGTAGCTGGACTGGACAACTTAGTTAGCCGCGTTTCGAAATTACAATCGGATTCATCGGTAACGCCGAGCGGTGCGAGGCATTCGCTATTACCTTTCTCTTGATGGATTTCAACTAATCTCTCAAAGCGCGATCTCAGGGACAATTGCCGTTCTGATTCCTGTTCTACGTCAAAAGTCGTGCCATCACCCATGTTCGTGTTGTGAGGGATGGTAATTACATCGCAACCATCTTCGAGTTTGCAGTGTTCATCTAGCAAGTTGAACAATTGATCGAGTTTGGGATAACGAATGTAGTCGAACGCCTCACCCGGCACATTCTCGTTTGCGAAAATGACATTACGATGGGTATGCCTAAAGTTGCGTGTCGCTGACCACTCATAGCCGACAAAGCTCGTAAATTCACACGGTTCATTAGCAGCATTCGCCTGCGCCTGCACTCGATCCCATTGAGTCACATAGGCTTTACGACAATTTTCTGCATTGTCGACACAAGGCCCAAGTATCTGAGGTTCAACATAAGTAATAGACGGCACAACATACTGGCGAAAGAGACCAAGACCTCCTGTCGGTGAAGCGTGATCACGTACATTCTTGCAATCAGGATGCTCGCTCATGCCAGGATCTGTGCACAGGTAAAGAAAGTCGAACCACTCGGAATGATCCGTAACAGCGGTAAAATCCAGTGGGCGATCCAGCTGCACACGCTTACCATCCGCCATGATCATCGGCTTTCCCCGCGCGAATTCATATGCCTCGGCGGGGTTTTGCATAGTGC
The DNA here is from genome assembly GCA_013204195.1 of SAR86 cluster bacterium. Classification (GTDB taxonomy): domain Bacteria; phylum Pseudomonadota; class Gammaproteobacteria; order Pseudomonadales; family Azotimanducaceae; genus UBA4582. Next base: position 865 of record JABMOJ010000052.1, on the reverse strand, counting down.
CGAAGCTATAGGCATCCAAAGAGTAGGCCGTATGAACGTGGAAGTCACCCCAGTAAATATTTTTTCTACCCGTAACGGTATCTTCACAGATTGACGCCATCACAACGGGTGCAAACATCAGCACAGCCAGGCAGAACACAGAACGCTTCGACATCATTTTAATTTCCCCTTATCTATCGTCCGTTTTTCAAGTGAACGGACCAATGCGGTAAGCGTCGCGTTAACCGGTGCGACTGCATCAACACGTGCAGCTTCCCGTTCAACTGCACCATTAATCACATCAATTTCACTGCGCCGTCCCGCCTCAATATCCAACAATACTGAAGGCTTCGCCGCTCTCATTCTAGCGGCAAACTCTCGGACATATTTAATCGGGTCGTCAACCGCGATAGGAATACCCCGCCTTTTCGCTATCTCCCATGCTTCCACGGCAGCAGCTCTACTGACAGGACCCATGACTGGATCATCTAAAATTTCGCCGACGGTCATACCCGTTAGCGCGCAGGGACCGCTGTAGGCCACATTACAAATTAGCTTTTCCCACTGAATGACTTCTATATTATCAGCAGCCTGCGTATCCAAACCCGAGCCCGAAAACACCTTAACGACCTCTTCTAGTCGCGCGCCACTTTGTTTTTCATATCTTCCCATGCGAATCGCTTTCATATCATTGTGATGACTGTGCCCTGGTTCCTGCAAGAATGCACCAAAGCCCTGAGCCACTCCAACGATCAGTCGATCTGAACCGAAAATATCTGCAACGATATCGGCACTACCAAGGCCATTTTGAATTGTCAGCACTGAACTGTTTTTGTCGATCATTTTTTTTGCATCGACTGTTGCTGCAACAAAGGCTGCTTTGAGT
>JABMOJ010000051.1 GCA_013204195.1 SAR86 cluster bacterium | reverse complement strand
TGTCTCGAGATTATCTCGAAGAGTGCTTTGACCAGACGCTACCCCATGGGAAAAATCCCCAGCCCAATTATCTATTTCCCGGTTTGTTGATAGCCACAGCTGCGGGGCTCCTGCTTTTTACTGAGGAGCCAAAGGTAGCAGCAGGTATATTAGTCGCACTCGCCGTGCTCGAGCTGATTCATATTCGATATCGGCGAGCTTGGTGGATCACACGGCAGCTGTGGGGCAGAAGTGCCGGCAGAGAAGTGAAACTCAGCATCGATGAAAATGGCATTCAAACGCAAAATTCCTTCACGCAAACATCTCTGCTATGGGCGGATATCGACCGGGTCATTGAAACCGACTTAGGACTGATTATGGTGGCGAAATCGGGCGGGCAACAGTACCTGTCGAAATCGCTATTTTCTGCCGAGTGGGTAAGCCAGATAGTGGCTAACAATACGATCAGTGATGCGGTCAGTTAGGCCCGAGCGAATGGCTTTCGGCAAAGACCCCTATCGTCGTTAGCCTGAACTGCGCTTCTGAATTCTCTGATCGTTGACTTCTCGACGCCTAATTCCCCTTAAAGTCAGGCGCCCGCTTCTGGGCGAACGAAGCCATGCCTTCCCGTGCATCTTCGGTGCGCATGAGCTGCAGAAAATTCATGTAGACGTGATGCACATGATCGTTGAACTGTTGGGCCATGCCCATGCGCATGAGCCGCTTGGCAGATTGCACAGCCAGTGGTGCATTAGCTGCAATGTCGCTGGCGAGTTTTGTGGCAAACGTCATGAGTTCATCGTTGGCCACTACGTGGGCACACAAGCCCAGTGTTTTGCACTCGTCGGCACTCAGATTGCGCGCGGTAAAGAATATCTCCGCGGCTTTTTCCCAGCCTACCAGGCGGGGCAGAATCCAGGTGCCGCCACTCTCTGGCACAATACCGCGCTTCACGGGCGTCGGGGCCAACTTGGCCGTTTGAGCCATGACCCGAATATCGCAGGCCAGGGCCATATCCATTCCAAAGCCAGCAGCGGCGCCATTTAATGCGCAGATCACCGGCTTCTCACAGTTGTAAATAACCGCAGGCGGAAAGCGCTTCACGTCCAGTGTCACCGGGATGGCGGCAGCATCGTTGGTGCCCGCTTGTGAACCCGTTCGAGATTGCGCGCCCACCACGTCTAGCCCCGCGCAGAACATGCGGCCTGCACCCGTGAGAATGATGACCCGCACCGTTTTGTCGTCCTCCGCCTGCTGAATGTACTGGCTGACCAGCGCCATCATAGTGCCGCCCAGGGTATTCATCTGTTCGGGGCGATTAAGGGTGATGGTCGCAATGCCGTTCTCAATCGCGTACAACGTATCTTGGCTGGTCATAGTGAGTCCTTGACGGTTAATGGGGTCAGGCTATTTTCAGGGGCAGGGATCGCAGTCTTTGGCCCGTGGCTTGATATACGGCGCTGGCCACGGCAGGTGCAATGGGCGGTAGACCCGGTTCGCCGACGCCGGTGGGTGCAGTTCCGCTATCGATGATAACAACCTCAACTAGCGGTGCTTCACTCATTTTGAGGATGGGGTAGTCATGAAAGTTGCTCTGTTTAAACGCGCCTTGCACCAACTCCAAGTTACCATAAAGCGCCGCTGTGAGTCCAAACATCACGGCGCCTTCCATCTGCGCGCGAACAATATCTGGATTGACCGCGATACCGCAATCAACGATGCAGGTCACCTTGTGCACTCGAATAGTTTTGCCAATCACGGATACTTCGGCAATCTCGGCGACGTCTGTGGCAAAGGAGTTGTGGGCTGCAAAACCGAGAAACCGACCCTCTGCAGGTTGCATCGCCAGCATGTGCTGCTGCGCCACGCGGATCACGTTATTCAGCCGGGGATTACCCTGGGTGTTTTTGAGTCGAAACGCGACGGGATCCATGCCGGCTTTTTCAGCCAGCTCATCGGTGATGCCTTCCTTTGCGAAGGAGGTGTAAGAGTGGCCAACTGAGCGCCAAAACGTCAGTGGGATATCGTGTTCTACCGTGACATGGTTCACGGTTTTATTGTCGGTGTCGTAGTCTTCATATAATCCCTCGACACTGGCGTGATCCACCATCCAGCCGGCAAAGACATCCCGTGACAAGCCCACCATGAAGTCGATGGTGCCATCATTGAGCCCTGGAAACAGGGCCGGCATCATGTTCTGCAGGGTTTTCGGTGTGATGTTGCCGCCCACGCGCTTAGCCTGCCAGGCGGTGATACTGCCATCGTTTTTCGCGCCAGCTTTGATCTTCATCAGAGAGGCAGGACGGTAAACGCCGTTTTGAATGTCGTCTTCCCGTGACCAGAGCAGATGAATGGGTTTGTTACTGGCAACCGCCACTTCTGTGGCCTCGATGACATGAGTTAAGGTGCCACGGCGTCCGAAGGCACCGCCTAGGTAAGTGTTGTGCGCGCGAACCTTCTCCACCGGAATGCCAGAAAAGCGCGACACGAGTCCCTGTGCGGCAACAATGCCTTGGGTGCCAGACCAAACATCCGCCTCACCGTTCTCGATTCGAACAACGGCGTTCATGGGTTCCAGTGGTGCGTGAGCAAGAAAAGGTGCCCAGTATTCGGCTTCAACAATGTGGTCTGCCGCTGCAAGGCCGGCCTTGACGTCACCTTCGTCCGTATCCACGACGCCTTCGTCCTGTTGCATGGCTTGGTTATAATCAGCGCGTACATCGCTGCTGTTGACTTTGCTTAAGGCAACCTCGTCCCACACGGGAGAAAGTTTTGCTGCTGCGGTCTTTGCTTGCCAGTATTTTTCGGCGACCACAGCGACACCACTGGAAATCTCAATGACATCGGTGACGCCCGGCATGTTAAGTGCTACTGACTTATCGACCGACTTGAGCTTGGCGCCAGCCACGGGAGAGCGCCTGACCACCGCATGGTGCATGTTGGGAATATCAATGTCGATGCCAAACTCGGCGGTGCCCGTTGATTTCGCAGCGGCATCAACCCGCGCGAATGCTTGACCAATATAGCGAAACTCAGCATTTGACTTCAAGGGTGCCTCTGTCGGCGCCTCAAGACTCGCGGCAGTTTGCACAAACTGACCATAGGGATATTGCTTGCCTGCCACGACAATGTGGCCGTCGCGGGTGGAGATGGCGCTTGCAGCGACGCCTAAATCTTGTGCGGCTGCCGCGACTAACAGGCCTCGCGTGTTTGCGCCAACCTGGCGCAGTTGCAGATAGTGCGCCTTGAGCGAGCTGCTACCGCCGGTGCCCTGAACACCAAAGTCGGGGTTGTTGTAATCACTGTGAACCCCAGCGAACAGAATCTCCATGTCCTTTGGGTGAACATCGAGTTCTTCACCGATCAGTGTGCTCAAGCCAGTCGTCACGCCCTGGCCCATTTCGTCACGAGGACAATAGAAACGAATGCCATTGTCAGGCGTGATTTGTAAAAAAGCGTTGGGCACAAAGCCCTGTTGTACCAGCGTAATCGGCAACTCACTGGAGGAACATCCCGTCATTGAAAAGCCAATGACTAATCCGCCACCGAGAATCCCCGTGGTTTTCAGAAACTGCCGACGAGACATATTTATTGCGCTCATGCCTTTTGCTCCTGTGCTGCATTGTAGGCAAGGTTCTGCTGCGCCACGCTCAGGATAGTACCCTTGATTCGTACGTAGCACCCACAGCGGCAAATGTTGCCCGACATGGCAGCATCGACATCGGCTTCTGTTGGGTTGGGATTGTGCTTCAGTAGCGAGGCCGCCGCCATGATTTGCCCAGACTGGCAGTAACCACATTGGGGTACGCTGGCGTCCACCCACGCGGTTTGTAATGGATGCATATCATCCAGTGTGCCAAGCCCTTCGATGGTGGTCACTTGGCGGCCGGCGACCGCGCTGATTGGCAGGATGCAGGTTCGCATGGCCTCATCATCAATGTGCATCGTGCAAGCGCCACATAAGCCCGCGCCGCAGCCAAACTTGGACCCCTTGAGTTTAAATGTATCCCTGACTACCCAAAGCAGGGGGGTGCTCGGGTCATCGTCAGTGCTGACAGTCTTGCCGTTGAGTATGAACTCGATCATCAATTGATCGCTCCGTTAAATTTTGATGAGACTACTGCGAGATAAAAAAGAATCAGTTTACGTATTTTGCTTCGACTGCCTAGATTGAAGTTCGTATGCAGCTAATTATCTGTGAACTCGTCCAAAATTTGACTTAGACGACCTTGGCATCGATGAGGCTTTGCGCGCCGTCTACAATCGCTTCTTCAGCGCTGCGGGGTTGCCAGCCAAGTTGCTGTGCCGGGGTGATGTCATAAAGTTTGACCTTGCCAAGATCATTCACAAGGCTGGCCAGGGGTTTGTTAAAGCGCGCCATGAGCCGGGCCAAAAAATTCGGCAATTCGCGCCGCGGCAGTTTGGCGTCATATTGGGGAAAGTGCTGGCGCAGCACCGTCGCGATGTCCTTGAACCAGAGAAAGCCGTTACTGGCAATCAGCCGCTGACCGGCGGCTTCAGGTTGCTCATAAGCTAATCGATGCAAGCTGGCGACGTCCCTCACATCCACGATGCCCAGACCGAGTTGCGGGACCATGGGGAATTGTCCCGTCAGCAAGATGATCAAGACTTCCAGTGATGAGCCGTAATCAGATTCCAGTGCAGGCCCGAGAACCATCGCAGGGTTGACGGTCACGAGCTCAGGACCGTCTTGCGCAACAAAATCCCAAGCTGCCCGTTCGGCGATGGTCTTACTCATCACGTAGGGCGTTAATCCAGGCGATTGCAAGTCGGTCCAGTGGTTTGCGGTTAAGAGCTCTCCTGCATGTTGTTGACCGCTGGATACGGCGGCGACCGATGAGGTGAGTACGACCCGTTTGATGCCTGCGGTCTTGGCGGCCTGGAGGACATTCAAGGTTCCTTCGCGGGCGGGCACAATGATCTCGTCAGCATTGTCAGGTTGTTCCACCGGCACCGGCGACGCAATGTGAAATACCCCGGTGCAGCCTTCGATGGCGGCTAACCAGCAGTGGGCGTCGGTCAAGCTTGCCTGAACAAATTCCAGCGCCGCGATGTTGTCAGTGTGTTTGGCAAACATTGCCCGCAGCGGCTCAGCACGGTCCAGGTTGCGTAGGGTGCCGCGCACCTCATAGCCATGATTTAGCAACTCTATCACTGTGTGGCTGCCGATGAAGCCTGACGCGCCGGTAACTAGTATTTTTTCAGTCATAGGAGTTCACGTTTGAGTTGTATGAGTTGATTGCGCCCCAGTGGCGCCCGTGCATTGATCTCTGGCCGCCACATTAGCATGAGGGAGTGGAGGAGGACAGTTTGTCGAAATCCAGGGGTCGGAGTCAGGGGTTGAAGTCAGGGGTCGAAGCCAGGCGCGGAGAAATGAAAAGTATAGGGTTCGGCGGAGGTACCTTACTTGTTTGATAGAGACTCGAAGTCGATATTCTGTGAACGGTATTGCCTTTCAAGATAAGAAATATTTAGGGTGTGGTGGTGGTTCTTTTGTGGTAAGTGTGGTGTTAGGGTCACCGTTGTATACTAATTAAGGTTGTGCTTATGAATCACTTCAAACTCCTGCCGATTATCTTGTCGACACTGCTCCTTGGCCTCGCCGGGTGTAGCAACAGCAATATGGAAACAGCTGCTATTGCAGAAAATGTTAGCGATGCCACCGCAACGGCCGCCAACCCAGACCAGGCGTTAATAGATCGTGCTGGCGCCCCGTTGTTTGAGGGCATGGGAGATCATCGCCATGGAATCACAACCAGTGATCCCGGTGCGCAACGTTATTTTGACCAGGGCCTGACGCTGGCCTTTGCCTTCAATCATGCCGAGTCCATCAGAAGCTTCAAGGCCGCCCAACGTCTGGATCCCCAGTGCGCAATGTGCTTCTGGGGCGAGGCGCTGGCCACGGGTCCCAATATCAATGTGACGAGTAAAGGCAAAGTCATCATGTCTGAGGCTGAGCGAGTGAATGCCTTCGCTGCACTGCAGTCGGCGGTCGCGCTGAAAGACACGGCCAGCATCGCGGAGCAAAACTATATTGAAGCCCTACAGGCTCGATACAACGGCAAGATTGAACTGAGTCGCGACGGTCTGGATGAAGAATATGCCATGGCGATGGGCGAGTTGGCCGCAGCTTATCCCGAGGATATGGATGCCGCTGCCCTGTATGCCGAGTCGGTGATGAATACTATGCCATGGAACTACTGGCAGGATAACGGCGACCCTCGGCCTGAGACGGTGAAAGTGATCACTGCCTTGGAGCGTGTTCTGGCCGCAGCACCCAAACACCCCCTGGCCCTACATCTATATATTCACGCGGTGGAAGCCTCAAGCGCGCCGCAGCGTGCTGAATCTGCCGCAGACAGCTTGGCCACGTTGGTGCCAGGTGCCGGCCACCTGGTGCACATGCCCGCCCATATCTATTGGCGGGTGGGTCGGTATCACGACGCCTCCAAAGCTAATATCGAAGCTGCTCGAGTAGACGAAGTCTACATTGCCCAGTGTAATGCCCAGGGTTTTTACCCAGCGCTCTATTACCCTCATAATATCCACTTCTTATGGGCCGCGTCGACTATGGAGGGTAGGGCGCAACTCTCCATTGATTCGGCAATCAAGGTTGCCAAGAACGTCAATATTGAGCAGGTTAAACAATTCCCTACTATTGAATTCTTCCGCACGATTCCTTTGTTGTCCTATGTACGATTCGGCAAGTGGGACGAAATCATGGCGGCCCCTGAGCCACCGGCAGAGTTCAGTTATTCGCAGGGGATTCGACACTATGCGCGGGGCGTGGCACTGGCGGCTCGTGGGGATCTAGCGGCTGCCCGCGCTGAACAGGCGGCTATCGAGCCGATCAAAAGCACCGTCAGTGTCATCTTCCTCGACAAGCGCGACTATCCTGCGAGCCTGCTGCTTGATATCGCGAATGCTTTGTTATTGGGTGAAATCAAGCTCGCTGAACAGGACTATGCCGGTGCGGCTGCTGACTTTAAGAACGCCGTGGCGTTTCAGGATCGACTACCCTACACGGAGCCCCCTTTCTGGTATTACCCGACGCGTCAATCACTGGGATACGCGCTGTTAAAGGATGGCCAGGCGGCCGAAGCCGAGGCGGTTTATCGTCAAGACCTGACAGACTATCCGCGCAATGGCTGGTCACTGTTTGGCTTATCGCAGGCCCTTGATGCGCAAGGAAAGACCTCCGAGGCTGCAACAGTTCATGGAAAGTTCGAGACGGTCTGGCAAATGTCAGATATCAAGCTGACCGGCTCAAGACTGTAATCATGGGGTCGGAGTAAGGTGCAGGGGTAAGGTGCCGGAGTAAGGTGCCGGAGTAAGGTGCCGGGGTAAGGTGCCGGGGTAACAGATCTGCCAGTGGGTGTCGTTGCGTTGGCTTTGATAATTTCCCGGCGATAATTACCCGGCGATAACTACCCGGCGTCTTCGCTGTTCGTGTGCAATGAGTGTTCGAGCTACCTCGTCATGGGGTAGGTCAATACCGAAAGACGACGTCATGAAGCAAAGTGGCCACAGGTACTATATTGAAAGACCGTCGCAGGATATTGGGCATGCGCATAACCTATTAACAAACAATAAGGATCTGCGCAGCCTCGATTGCCACGGGTTTAGCTCGAAGCGATCAGAACCACAATTTGGAAAAAGAATTCAACCGCGTCATCAACGCCGGGTATGAACCATACGCTCAGTGCGGTTACGGCGACAACCGCTGCGATACGTGTATATAAATTCATCATTATTGTGCTCCCTCTGGCGTTCTTGGCGCGGCTTCAAACATCCACAGGTCACCGGAATCGATGGCTGCCGGCGTCGCCTTCGACCCGTACTTTTCGTTTAATAGCGCGGTCAATGCTTCGAGTCCTGCGCCACTGGTAATGCGCACCAACTGACGCTCATAACGCACGCCATCAATTCGCACGACGGCGCGACCATCTTGCTCAGCTTGGGCTGGCCAACTCTTCCAAAGTTTGCCTACCATGCTGTTCATGTATCCCGACCATACGTATATTTTACCATCGACAGACGCGGTCCAGATCCGTCGAGACTGTTCTGGATTGAGCAATTGCAGTTCGAGCGTGTCAATGTCATTCACAAAGCGCCAGTCTGGCTCGACGCCGCGATAAAGATCGCCTGTGACTAACGCGCCGCCAGAAAAACCCCGATTCGGACCATCCGCAGAGCGTTGCTTAATGGCTGCGGTAACAATGGCGGTGGCTAATATCAACAATAACCACAGACCAATAACGCCGGCTTTTCTTAGTGCAATCATAGGTTTTCTCGCTGTTCTGTGAGTAAGACGATCGGCAGTCTAATGAAAGTTCATTCAATGCTCAAACCTTAAAACGCGATTACCATGCGTCCACGGGTGCCACCGCGCTCAAGTTTTTCGTGAGCGATGCCGGCATCTTCAGGCGCTACCGAATCAGCGACCCGAAGGGTTAATACTCCCTGTTCGACCTGTTCTCTTAGTCTATCGAGTTTTTCATAGGCGCCGTCGTAACGCGTCACCCACGTTGCGGTGAATTTGATATCTCTTTGTTGTTCGCCCTTGAAGCCTCGAATAGCGGTGAAGCTGCCACCGTCTTTTACGGCATCAATAGCAAGTTCATTGAGTAAGGCGCCATCCGCAAGACCGTCGACGCCGTCTGGAAAGTGTTCACGTATTTTGGCTGCAAAACCGTCGCCTCGACTGACGATGATATCTGCACCCAGTGACTGGAGTAAGCTTCGATCCGATTCTGCGCAGTCTGCAATGACCACTAAGCCATCAGCCTTGGCCAACTGAATGACGTAACCCCCGTAAGCGCCAGGCCCGCCGGTGACGGCGAGTGTTTGTCCTGGCTCGAGTGCCAGCAAGTCCAATGACTGCCGAGCCGTCAGGGCATTCATCGGTAACGTGCAGGCTTCAATGTGAGAGGTGCCCGCGGGTGCGCGCACAACGGCTCTTTGATCTAGCACGATTTGTTCTCGATAAGCGCCATGGATGCCGTCCGGCACGACCATCGCCATGACGCGATCGCCGACTTTGATGCCCGTTGTGACACCTTCACCAACTTGGTCGACGATACCCGCGGCATCCATTCCAGGCACGTAGGGTGGTGGGTCTTTTTTCTGCGCTTCAGCGCGCATGCCGTTTCTGCCAACAACATCTGTAGGATTAACCGCTGCCGCGTAATTGCGTATTCGAACCTGCCCTGGAC
>JABMOJ010000050.1 GCA_013204195.1 SAR86 cluster bacterium | reverse complement strand
CAGCCACACAGCCAACACCCAGAATCAATCGCTCTCGCGGTAACTCGTTCATCAGATTTGCAAAGCCTTTACCTTCACCACCGAGTATCTGGTCGGCTGGTACGCGCATATCCTGGAAAAATAATTCGGAGGTATCACCGGAATGCAGGCCCATCTTCTCCAAATTCCGGCCACGTTGAAAACCGGTCAATTGGGCATCAACAGTAAATAGTGTCATACCTCTGGCACCCTGGGTGGGGTCAGTCTTCACCGCCAAAACGATGACATCGCAATGTTGGCCATTGGTAATAAAGGTTTTCTGGCCGTTGACCACGTACTCATCACCGTCTTTCACGGCACTGGTCTTCATGCCTTGCAAGTCGCTGCCAGCACCAGGCTCTGTCATGCCGATGGCGCCAACACATTCACCACTGGCCATCTTTGGCAACCAATGGAGTTTTTGCTGCTCCGTGCCCAAATGCAAAATATAGGGCGCAACAATATCGGAATGCACGGATACCGCAGAAGCCAAGGCACCGTAGCCAAGCCGCGAAATTTCCTCAACAACGACGCAACTGAGCTCAAATGAGGCGTCGAAGCCACCGTATTCTGAGGGTAGGTCAACACACAAAAAACCATTCTCACCCAGTTTGTTCCAGAGCTCACGAGGCCATATTTCAGCCTTCTCCCATTTTTCGTAATCCGGCTCAACTTCGGCGTCTAAAAACTTGACCAAACTTTCCCGAAATAGGGCTTTCTCGGCGGAACTCAATTGCACGACTTCACTCACGGCATCAGCCTCTCTAGTTCAAATATTAAATAAAATTAACGCTAATTGACGCGCATTCTAGGCGTTTGGCCTGCATAATTCGACCGCCAGAGGCGATTTAACCGCGTATCACCAAACAACCTCAGCAGCATTAGGATTTCAAGCGCGCAATAAGCTCAGTTTGTTCATCGTCGGCCATCGAGGGCACCTGGAAACCCGTGCGTTTGATGATACCGCCAAGGCGTGACTTCATCGCATCAATCACCTCCGTCGGCGTTCCAACGATGGCGATAGTATGGAGAATTTCATCGCTGATCAGCGCCGCCATCTCAGCCGGCTGACGACGTTTATTCAGTTGATTGAGCTCCATCTGTAGATCACCCCAGCCGTGAACCTCCAGCACTGGACGATAAGCTTCGGTTGAACCATAGAAGGCAATTCTATCTCGAGCGACATCAATCGCCCGCTGAATAGACGCTTCATCAACACCGGTCGCGATGATCGGCGCATAGTCCAACTCGAATTCATCCAAGGTTCGACCACTGCGTCGCAATCCTTCCTCGATGGCGGGCAACGTGACTTCACGAATATATTTTTCTGATGAAAATGGATGCATAATCATGCCATCGGCCACCTCAGCAGCGACACGAGTCATAAGCGGCCCAGTCGCCGACAAATTGATTCTGGGACGACCCGCCTGCAAATCTTCCGGGATGAATGTCGATGGCATCAAGTTGTGAGTGTAAAACTCACTCACGAAATCTAATCGCCGACCCTCATACCAGCAATCATAAATCGCGTGCATTGCCTCGATAAACTCGCGCATTTGCTGTGCCGCCTTGTGCCAGGGCATACTAAAACGACGCTCAATATGAGGTTTGACTTGCGAGCCAAGACCAAGCACCAGGCGACCACCTGAAAACGCATTCAGGTCATGAGCCAACATCGCCATCGTCATAGGATTGCGTGAAAATGCCACCGCAACCGAAGTCACTAAATCCACAGACTGCGAGTGCTCCGCCGCGAGCGTCAACGCCAGGAACGGATCATGGTTAAGCTCGGCAACCCGAACCCCATCGTACCCCATCGCCTCAAGGCGCTGGGTTTCCACTGCCACGCCGCGCAATTTCCCGTTAATACTGGCATCCACTTTCATCGCTTGCTCCTGAGGTTTATGGCTAGGCAACCAGCCTAGCTTTCATCGCTAGCATGCCAGCATTGCGCTCAGGAATCTCAGCGCAGCACTCTAACAACAGGTATTTTTAGCGTAGAACGGATTATTCAGCAGATAATTCAACTATTTGTCGCCATAAGTCACTATTTCTTCGGCGAATAAGGGTAAAATACCT
>JABMOJ010000049.1 GCA_013204195.1 SAR86 cluster bacterium | reverse complement strand
TGTCAAGACGACGGAGATTGCATTATCTTTAACCCAAGCGCAAGGGACAGCGATACCGCGTCTAACTCGATGACGGGTGCACATCTGGAGCCATCAGTGGGCTTAAAGATGCGCAACTGTCGGCGGGTTGATTGAGGACAACAAACGATGAATTACTGAATGACAACAAGGAGCACAAACATGCCAGACGCTTACACGCTAGCCAAGCAACACCTGGATACAGGCATTCAAGAAGCCGCAGAAAACAACATAGAACTTAATGCCTACGGCCAGGCATTACTCTGGAAACTGATTGAGCGTTATAAAGAAAACGGCCGCAGCGCCGCTGACATCATCAGCGAAATTAAGTACACCCTTGATAACGTTGAAGACGACGGCACCTTTCACGTATCTAGAAATTAGAAACTAGATACTGGGTGCTATGCTTTAAAGCTTTAAGCTTTAACTTTAAGCTTTAACTTTAAGCTTAAAGCACTGAGCACGGGGAAGAACAAGTCCTGAAAACTAGCACCCTGCCTGGGTGCTAGCATCAACTCAGGGCCTACTGCCGAACACCTTCGATATTCAGCTCCAGATAGACCTTATTTTCCGGGGGCATGTTGAACCCAAAGGCCGTCGTGTCGAGGGTCGTCGTGCCCGTAAAGCCGGCGCGATAGCCTCCCCAGGGGTCATCACCAGCACCGATCGTCTGTGCGTCAATAATGATATCCCGCGTTACGCCATGGAGCGTCAGAAGACCATTGACTGTCGCCCCACCTTCGCCGTCAGCGACAACCGCAGTACTGACAAATTTCGCTGTGGCATATTTTTTTACGTCCAGAAAATCTGCGCTGCGAACATGCTTGTCCCGTTCCGCATGATGGCTGTCGAGGCTCAAAGGATCGATGTCGACGACCACCTGCGTGGCGGCGATATTCTCGGGGTCGTAACTGAAGGTGCCGCTGAACTTGTTGAACGAACCCGTCAACCAACTGTAGCCAAGATGCTTGTATTTGAAATTGATCGACGCATGACCACCTTGCGTGTCGATGACGTACTCGGCAGCGTTGACCTGCGCGGTAAAAGTCAGCCCTAAGGCTAAGCCCAGCAGCGTTTTCTTCATCTCATTCATCCTCGATAGGGTTTACATTTTTAGTATCAGGCACCTTGCGCCCTAACATTTTGCTGAGTGTACCATCCCTGTCGATGAACTCATGCTTGAGCGCAGCCAGACTATGCAGACAGGCACCAACGATGATGGATAAGGCCAGGTACCAATGGATCTCGCCCGCCAAGTCCTCTTGGTTGTCGACCCCAGTCAGACTCGCCGGAATCGTAAACCAATCAAACACTGCCACACCCCGCCCATCTGCCGTCGTTATCAGATAACCACTGAGCCCCAACAGCGGAATCAAGACATAAAAGGTCCAATGTAGTGTCGATGCCAGCCTGGTCTGCAACCGATCACCCGACATGACTGGCTGAACGCTGGCCCAACGCCAACCCAGACGCGCCAACCACACTAGCATCATCACGACACCCAAACTGCGATGTAAGTTAGGCCCCCGCTGATACCAGGCATCATAGTAATCCAGGTCAACCATCCACCATCCCAGGCAGAACATTCCCGTGATACCGATGGCCATAGACCAGTGAAAGATCAGCGTCACCCACCCATAACGCAGCGGTGTATTTTTAAGTGGGCCTAGTTGAAACACGCAACCTCGCGATTAATCTAGGGCAATCCGCACGCTCGAACCCGTGGGTTCAACGCAGCGGCTATCCTTGTGTCGTGCATTATTGACATAGGGCGAGACCGGGGTGATCGTGAGCGGCACCCGCAGTGTCGGCGCCAGCAACGCCGCCAAGGGTTCAGCGGCCGTTTCCATATCAAGCCACTGAGTAATCTCAGCCCGATTCAGGTGTACAGGAATTCGCCGATGTAAGGCTTGCATGGATTGGGGGGCTGCCGCCGTCACAATCGTGCAACTGTAGATCACTCGCTCAGCTTTTTCCCAGCGATCCCATAGACCTGCCAGGGCCAAGCCATTATCGGCATCCGCCTCCACATAATAAGGCACCTTGATACCCTGCTCGGTGCGCCACTCGTAATAGCCCGATACCGGAACGATACAACGTCGAGACTTGAACGCGTCGCGAAATGCTCGACTGGTCGCCAAGGTTTCAGATTTAGCATTAAACATGCTGTATTTTGAGCTAGGCTCTGGCGCCCAGTGCGGTACAAGCCACCAGCGCATTGCTGCCAGACAGCGGCGATCAGACCCAGTATAAACAACCTGAACCTGCTCGGTCGGCGCAATATTGTACTCGGTGGGCAAATCCGGCACCGGGCTGTCACTGCCCAGGATTTCCATCACGAACTGGGTCAGTGGTGCACTAACCACATTGAATCGACCACACATATCGGTCTCCTGCGGGTGAATCCTTTACCAAGACGCCAGGGCCCCAGTAGCCAGGACTCAAGTTAGCGAGTTGAGAGCGCATTCACCTCGGCCATTTCAGCATCGCTAAGGCGCCAGGCCGCAGCCGCAGCATTTTGCTCAACTTGCACAGCACTGGTGGCGCCGGCGATCACGCTGGATATGTAGGGCTTGGTTGCCAGCCAGCTCATGGCGAGCTCCAGCAGGGTTCGATCATGGGCCTGTGCAAACGCTGTGAGCTTATCGACAATAGCAAAATTCTGCTCTGACAAAGCCGCCGCGCCACGCTCACCCCAGGCTGCCAGCCGGGTACCTTGAGGGGCTGCCTCACCGCGCTGATATTTGCCCGTCAGCAAACCACTGGCCAGGGGGAAATACGGTAAAATGCCGATCCCGAAATGCTGGGCGGCAGGCACCACATCCTTCTCGATTCGTCGATCAATCAGGCTGTAATGATTCTGTGCCGTGACGAAGGGGTTTAATCCATGATGGCGGGCAGTCCAGTGGGCGTCCGTCAGTTGCCAGCCACTGAAATTCGAGTGGCCGATATAACGGACTTTGCCGCTGCGAACTAGATCGTCCAGGGCCCGCAGGGTTTCCTCGATGGGTGTTTGATCATCAGGCACATGTTGCTGATAAAGATCGATGTAATCAGTACCCAGACGTTTCAAGCTGGCATCCACCGCATTCATGATATAGCGCCGTGAAGCGCCGCGCATTAAGTCCCCCGCCCCCATGGGATTCGCGAATTTACTGGCAATGATCACACTTGAACGATCCTTGCCCTTGATGGCTTGGCCCAGGTACTCCTCCGACAAACCATTCGGCCCGTAAATATCGGCACTATCGAAAAAATTGACGCCGACATCCAGCGCCGCATCTACCACCGCCGCAGTCGCCACCGCATCACACCGACGGCCAAAATTATTACAGCCGATTCCAACGATCGACACCTTTAGTCCGGTGTTCCCCAGATTACGATATTCCATAGATAGCGCTCTTATGCTGCATTGACCAATATTGGTGCAACGGTGAGTCAGTAGGTTTGCGCAAAATTAACAAAAATTAGTCCTAGCTGATACTTGTAATCGCACAAATGATCGGTTAATTTTCTGATCTCGCGTGACGAACTCCATCAAAAGTCCAGATTTCTGGGCCTTTTTTTTTGGGAAAAATGAACAGACATGAGACATCTACCGAACCTACAGTGCTTAGACGGCACAGAAATCCGGGCGATATTATCCAAAGCCGCTGAGATCAAGGCCGACCCCGCGCGTTATGACCGGCTGTTGCATCGCAAGTCGATGGCCATGCTGTTTCAGAAGACCAGCACGCGCACCCGAGTGTCCTTTGAGGTCGCGATGACTGAACTGGGCGGTCACGCGATTTATATTGATTGGGCGACATCGAATTTTGTGCTTTCGGGCATCGAACACGAGACCGCCTACTTGTCACGAAATGTCAGCTGCATCATGGCGCGCCTGTATCACCATAGCGACCTGCAAAAAATTATGAGTGCGAGCCTGGTACCGGTCATCAATGGCTGCGACGAGTTATACCACCCCTGTCAGGCCCTGACAGACGTGCTCACCATGCAAGAGCATTATGCGGGCGATCTGCAAGACGCCCACCTGGCCTTTATTGGCGTGCAAAACAACGTTTCCAATTCGTTGATCACCATCTGCGATAAGCTCGGCATCACCATGACCATCGCCACCCCTGAACAGGAAGGCAATACCGCCAGCGCCGACGCCACTGTGAATCAGATTCTGCAGACCTCAGATCGCATTAACCACACCACGGATCCTCGCGAAGCCGTCAAAAACGCCGACTTCGTCTACACCGATACCTGGATTGATATGCAGTATTTCAACAATCCAGAACACAGTGAAGAGAACGAGGCCAAACTCGCCTTGATGAAGCCTTACCAGTTGAACTCAGCATTACTCGACGGTATCGACTGCAAGACCATGCACGATATGCCGATCCATGACGGCTTCGAGATCAGCGCCGAACTGACTCGAGACCCACGTGCCATCATGTACGAGCAAGCTGCCAATCGCCTGCACGCTCAGAAAGGCTTACTCTGGTGGCTCTACAGCGAAGCTGGCAATCTAAGCTAAAGCGCAGTGCGGCAGCACAAACCCGTTCATGAATCGCCCGCCTCATGGCGTACTCGATCAGCGAGTAACTCTACCCAGTGCACCACCGGCACAGCAGTGCCTGACTGCAGATGCAGATGACAACCGATATTGGCCGTGGCGATAAATTCTGCGTCCTGCGCCACCAGACTGGCCACTTTGTTGACCAGCAGGCGTTGCGAAATCTCTGGCTGTAAAATGGAATAGGTGCCCGCCGAACCACAACACAAGTGGGCATCCTGGACCGCGGTGAGTTCAAACCCTGAAGCCTGTAAAATTCGCTCGACCACACCGGTGATTTTCTGTCCATGCTGCAAGGTACAGGGCGAATGAAACGCAACCCGTGCCGGTTCACAGTCAAAGGTGTAGGTAGCTAACAACTCACTGACATCAACCAACTTGGCAACAATCTGTTCGGCTTTACGGCTGTACTCTCCATCCGCATGGAGAATTTCCGGATAGTCCTTGATGGTCACACCACAGCCACTGGCGGTAGAAACAATGGCGTCGACCTGGCTCAGGCGCGGATAAATCTGATCGATCAGCCGGCACATGCGCTCACGCGCGACCGTGTGGGCCGCCAAATGGTAATCCAAAGACCCGCAGCAGGATTCAGCCGCCAACATTTCAACCACGATATTCTGAGTCGCCAGCAATTTCGCTAACCCCTGATTGACCTGAGGCGTTGCTATTTTTTGCACACAACCCTGCAACACGAGCACACTGCCCGTGGGCATTGTCACGGCCGGCACGGAATAGGTTTTTCTCGACAAATACGGCATGTGACGGGCAAGCACTGCTGGCATCAGGGGCCTAACATACTGACCAAGGCGCAACATTGGACCAAACAGAGCCGCTTTAGGTACGACGAATCGCAACATACTAATCACCGACCTTCGAATCATGCTCGGCTTAATGGACTTCTCCGCCACCAGCTCCTTACCAATATCCAGCAGGCGGCCATAGCGTACGCCAGATGGACAGGTGGTTTCACAGGCACGACAAGTCAGGCAGCGATCGAGATGATCGACAGACTTCGCCGAAATCGCGTTATCTTCCAGCAGGTTTTTGATCAGATAAATTCTGCCCCGAGGTCCATCCAGTTCATCGCCTAATAACTGATAGGTTGGGCACGTCGCCGTACAAAAACCGCAGTGGACACAGCTGCGCAAAATCTCGTCGGCTTCTAAGATGTCAGGTCTTCCGACCAGCTCAGGATGAATGTGAGTCTGCATTAAATTTCCTGGTAAAGCCGACCCGGATTAAAAATTCCCTGTGGGTCAAACTGGTGTTTCAGTCGCTTGTGAATCCCCCCAACAACAGCAGACAGCGGTTGAAATCGCTGAGTCTGATCCGTGGCTGGTGCTCGAAACAGCGTCGCATGCCCTTCGCTCAACGTCGACCGTGGGTCAAAGCCAGGATCTAGCAACCAACGCTGGGCACCAGACCACTCTAGCAGACTACTCTGGCTCAGCATGGCTTGCGAACCCGGCGGCACCGAGATTCGCCAGACAGTTTTTGCCGCTGCAAATGCGTCAAGTCGATGATCTCGAATTCGAGACCAAATGTCAGCGGCGATCACATCACCGCCTATCGTTTGCCGAGCATCCTCAACACCCGCATTTGATCCGGAAAAACGCAGATAGCTGGTTCCCTCAAACCAGGCCGACGCCGAGCATGGCAGTGGCAGACGACCGACTTGCAAGAACCGCTCATGAGCTTGCTCGACTGTCTCCACCCGGGCCACCGTGACCTCGGCGGCCGGTAGCGGCAACACTTTAAAGCTAACATCAGTGATCAGCCCTAAGGTACCAAAGCTGCCGGTCATCAATCGTGACACATCATAGCCAGCCACGTTTTTCATCACTTGGCCGCCAAACTTCAATGCCTTGCCGGCGCCATTGATAATCCCAACGCCCAGCACCAGGTCCCGCACAGCGCCATGAGCAACTCGGCCCGGCCCCGACAAGCCAGCGGCGATGGCACCGCCCACGGTCCCGGCGCCACCAAAGCTCGGTGGATCGCAGGGCCAATACTGGCGCTGCTCGGCGAGCACGGCCTTGACCGTCGCCAGCGGCGTTCCGGCCCGAACTGTCATCACGAGTTCTGTAGGCGCATATTCAATAATGCCTTGGTGGCTCTGGGTATTAATATCCGCATCAAAAGCGCCGACTTCACCGAGAAAATCTTTACTGCCGGCACCGCGAATGCGCAACCGTGTGCCCTCAGCCAACGCGCCTTGGATCTGCGCTTGCCAGTCTTGTATTGCGCGCTCGACGACCACTAAAAGCGCTCCAGTTCGGCAAATTTTTCCTGACCACGATGCACATGCATCGCCCCAAACTCGGCGCAACGCTGTAACGTCGGTATCGCTTTACCCGGATTAAGCCCTCCTTGCTCATCAAAGGCCGCTTTCACACCGTGAAACACACTCAGTTCGTCGGCCGAGAACTGGACACACATCTCATTGATCTTCTCGACCCCAACACCGTGTTCACCGGTAATGGTGCCACCGCGTTCAATACACAGACGTAAGATGTCTGCCCCAAAGGCTTCAGCACGCTCAAGCTGGCCGGGCTGATTCGCGTCATACAGTATCAATGGGTGTAGGTTGCCGTCCCCGGCGTGAAACACATTGGCCACCGCCAGACCGTGGGTCTGAGAAAAATCAGTAATGCGGCTCAACACGCTAGCCAGTTCTCGGCGAGGTATCGTACCATCCATACAATAATAGTCCGGTGCCAGCCTACCCACCGCCGGGAACGCTGCCTTACGCCCCAGCCACAGTTTTCGACGTTCCTCTGCATCTTTGGCGCAACGGACCTGCACCGCGCCGGCCTCCAGCAACACTTGGGTCAGCAGCGCCTGCTGTTGCTCGATTTCGACGCTCGAGCCATCCAGCTCACAGATCAAAATAGCGGCAGCATCCAGCGGGTAGTCGGCGTGAACAAAGGCCTCCGCGGCTTGCACCGCCAGCTTGTCCATCATTTCTAAACCGGCGGGAATCAAACCATGGTCAATGATTTGGCCTACCGCATCAGCGGCCTGACCGACATCCGTGAAAGCCGCCAGCAACACCGCCACCTCGACGGGCAACGGCAACAGCTTCACCGTGACCTCCACAACAATACCCAGCATCCCTTCCGAGCCATGCATCAGGGCCAGCAGGTCGTATCCTGCCGAGTCAAACGCCTCGCTGCCTAATTCGTAGCGCTCGCCCTCGGGCGAGATCATGACCAGTTTTCGTACATTATGGACGGTCAGCCCATATTTGAGGCAGTGCACGCCACCAGAATTTTCAGCGACATTGCCGCCGATGGTACAGGCAATCTGCGAAGACGGGTCAGGGGCATAGAACAAACCTAGTGGCCGGACGTGGTCTGAGATGGCCAGATTGGTCACGCCAGGCTCGACTCTGGCCAGCAGATTAACCTGATCTACTTCAAGGATCCGATTGAATCGCGCCAGGCTCAACAACACCCCCTCGTGGTGAGGCATTGCACCGCCAGAGAGCCCAGTCCCTGCGCCTCTGGCGACCACAGGTACTTGATGCGCGTGGCACAATTGCATGATTAACTGCACCTGCTCGATGGTCGCCGGCAGCAGCACGAGCCAGGGCAATTGCTTTTTCGCGGTCAGCCCATCCGATTCATAAACCTTCATGCGTGCTTGATCAGCCACACTGTGACCTTCGCATATGGCTTGCAGCCGTACTTTCAGTTGATCTCTGCTGAATATCACTGTCACTTTCCAAGGACCATTCAAGGTTACTGTGGTACCAGATTATACGGCACATTTCTTGTATAATCGCGCTTCGGCTATACCAATCTGCGGAGTTATCATGCCAATCAGTTCTACCGAAGAGATTCTCGAGGATTTTCGCCAAGGCAAAATGGTCTTGATTATGGATGATGAGGATCGCGAAAATGAAGGCGACCTGATCATCGCCGCGGAGGTCGTGACTGCCGCCCACATTACCCTAATGGCCCGCGAAGCCTGCGGTCTCATCTGCCTGACAGTCACCGAGGCTCGCGGCCGTCAGCTGAACCTGCCCTTGATGGTCGATACCAACAAATCCTTGCACGAGACTAACTTTACCGTCTCGATCGAATCTGCCGAGGGCATCACCACAGGCATCTCCGCCGCCGATCGAGCCCACACAGTACGTACAGCGGTTGCTAAAAACGCGGTGCCGGAAGATCTGGTCATGCCAGGGCATATTTTCCCGCTGATCGCGAAACCCGGCGGGGTTCTGACCCGCGCCGGGCATACGGAAGCCGGCTGTGACCTGGCCCGCATGGCTGGCTACGAGCCGGCCGCAGTGATTGTCGAAGTCATGAATGAAGACGGCACCATGGCCAAACGGCCAGAGTTGGAAATATTTGCGGCAAAACACGGCATCAAACTGGGCACCATTGCCGATTTGATTCAATACCGCACCATCAATGACAAAACCATCAATCTGGTCAGCGAGAAGCCAATCACCACCGCCGAAGGCGAATTTACCCTTAAGACCTACACCGACAGCATCTCAGACAGCATTCATTACGCGCTGGTCATGGGCGAGATTAAGGAAGATGAACCCTGTCTGGTGCGGGTACAAACCATTAACACCCTGAGAGACCTGCTAGGCACGATACGACCCGGCTTCAAAAAGTCATGGTCACTGACCGACTCATTGACCCGCATTGCCGCCGAAGGCAAAGGCGTTGTCGTCGTTGTTGACCAGGAACATTCCAAGTCTGAGGAACTCGAGCAGATCGCTGCCTATCCGGAAATGCCGCAACTGCAGCGGGTTAACACCGAGTCGGGGGTGTTTCGAGTGATTGGAACGGGTTCCCAGATTCTGCGTGATATCGGCGTCGGCAAGATGCGCGTGCTCAGCGCCCCTAGCCACTATAATGCGATTTCTGGGTTTCAGCTTGAGGTGGTTGAATTTTTGGAAAACGACGCTTAACCAGCTAACGCTAAGCTAATCCTGTGCCACGCCAGCCACCGCCGGCATGACCCTGTTTTATGCCGGCGGTCTGGTCAGCCGCCAAACCAGCTGACACCCCTTGAAGATTTTGTCAAACTTGTCCACCACAACCAAACTGGATCAATCGTCAGTGGCAACCCATTCATAGGCTTGCGCCCCCTTCACTGATACGGGTGAAGACCGCGTCCTGCTGAATTTTACGGCCTACCGACGATCACGCACGCGCTGATCGCCATCGCCGCCAACAGCTAGACACTGACTGGAGAGGACGACATCTATGCGCTACCTTCTGGCTATACTCTTGCCACCCGTCGCGGTATTTTTATGTGGTAAGCCGATTCAAAGCATTATCAATATAATTCTCACGCTGTGTTTCTATGTACCAGGTGCTATCCACGCCCTGCTGGTCGTCCACAGCTATCTCGCCGACAAACGCACTGACAAGATCGTCGATGCCATCAAGGATCAGGACCATCTATGAGTCTTCTACACCGGCTCCCCGTCCGAGCTATGTTGATCGCCACGCTCTTCATCCTCAGCGCCTGTGAAAGTACCTATTATGACGCCATGGAAAAAGTTGGGATCCACAAACGAGCGATTCTCATTGATCGGATCGAAGCTGCGCAGGAGTCTCAGGAAGCCGGCCAGCAACAGTTCGAAAACGCCCTACAACAATTTCGTTATGTGGTTAATTATGATGGCGGCGAGCTTGAAACCCTCTACAACCAACTCAACGACGAATATGAGGCTAGCATCAATGCTACCGAGAAAATCCATGATCGAATAGCCAGTGTTGAATCGGTTGCCAACGCATTGTTCGATGAATGGGCTGCGGAACTCGAACTGTACAATAACGCGAATCTGCGCCGCGAAAGCACCCGTCAATTGACCAACACAAGGCGTCGCTATGAACGTCTGATGACCGCCATGCGTCGAACAGAAAAGACGATTGAACCGGTTCTGGCCAGTTTGCAAGACAACCTGTTGTATCTGAAACACAACCTCAACAGCCGCGCCATCGCGTCCTTAAAAGGTGAATTGGCGACCGTCGACGCCGACGTCAGCAAGCTCATCAGCGCCATGCAACAAGCCATCGATGCGTCCAACGCATTCGTCAAAGAACTGCGCGGCACTGGCACCTAAGTATCACGCTAATAATCCTAAACCGGCATTTCGACGATCGAATTAAGGGACGATGCGCGCCGCCGTATAATCAGGATCCGCACCCAAAACCTGACGTACGACACCGCGCAAGTTGCCATGCTGCAGGTAGGCTGAACCCGTTTCGGCCATGGGTATTAAGGGCACATCTGCAGCGATAATTGCCTGCAGTTGCGCCGCTGCGGCCATTCGTTCAGTTTTATCACCGGCAACCTGCAGTACCTTCAGCCACCGGTCATAGTCTGGATTTGAATAATGACCACGATTATTCGCGTTCCAACTGGCGAGTAGGTCGGCGTAAGTCACCACATCATTGAAATCCGGGTACCAACTCGCCAGCGCCATATCAAACTCGCCACTCTCGGCTTTCATCAGATATTGCTTAAAGGTTTGTTGGTCAACTTTAATCGACAGCCCTAACCCCTGCCCCATAATGCCCTGCAAATACTCTGCAATCTTGGCGCCCGTTGGCGACGCCACCGTTAACAGCGTCATCGACGGCAATTCGCCGTTAGCCTGTTCGACCTCAGCAACTAACTGCCGGGCCAAGGCCAGATTCACCGGTTGCTTCAGCAGCGGATATTCCAGCGCAAACTTGTCCTCGACACCGGGTAACC
>JABMOJ010000048.1 GCA_013204195.1 SAR86 cluster bacterium | reverse complement strand
TTACGACGGATTTCTCAGTACCGTAGAAATCGCCCTGGCTCATGTGCGAGACGTGGCTCAGTGAATCTTTCGACCAGGCGCCCATAGTATGCGGGTGCTTCTGGGCGTATTCTTTAACGGCCTTAGCCGCTCGGCGATCCGAGTTGCCCTCACGCAGGACCGGATTAACCGCGCTGCCCTTGATCTTATCGTAGGTGACCTTGATGGCCTTCTCGGCATCATTCTGCGGCTCATCGGGATAATTGGGCAGGTCATAGCCTTTGGCCTGGAGCTCCTTGATCACCGCATGTAATTGAGGCGTGGACGCCGAGACATTGGGTAGCTTAATAATATTGGCGCCGGGATCCTGGGTCATTCTCCCCAGTTCTGCCAGGTGGTCCGGAATCTTCTGGGCATCGGTTAGGCGTTCGGGAAAAGACGCAATCACTCGAGTTGCTAAGGAAATATCCCGCATTTCAACGGCGACACCGGCGGTATCGGTAAATGCTTTAATAATGGGCAGCAGCGAGTAGGTGGCGAGTCGAGGTGCTTCATCGGTCTCGGTATAGATGATCTTCGGTGTGTTAGTCATAGGCAAACCTCATTACTCTCGGTATCTTTTGAATACAGTTATCGTCGTCATTTAAAAACACGCCGGGGTATGGCGCGGATCCGGAGTATAAGCTAATTCAAGACCATTTTCATATGCCGCCTCGTCAGCGTGGCTGAGGCCTAAAATAGAACTTGGGGGCTGACGCGACCCACTCTCATATTTAGCGAATGTTGCGGTCTGTTGTTTGCCGAAGAGCGTCAGCTCGAATATTTTTTTCACCCTAACGTGATGCTAGGCGGTGGGCCCCTTCGAGGTACTGATACTCACCTGTTAGCAAGGCGGCGAGCGAACGTTGCCGATACTACTGGTTATTGATCACTGATCACGAAGCCTTAATCCTTTTGTTGTGCAGTGCACGTTTGCCTTTGGCTTCGAGCAAAAGATGAATTTCCGTGTTTTTAGTTGTTAATTTATCAAATATGGCGGGAAAACGGCCCAGCTTGCTGCAGATTAGGACGGTATTGGTTGCTTTGTGAAAAAATCAAGGCTTAAATCAGGTTCGTACATGATGTGTACAAATGATAATTAAAAAGCAGACAAATCGTAAATAAAAACAATATGAGGTTTGAATTTTATGCTAAATAGATTGTTTCCGCTCGTATCATTAATTGCCGCTGTTTTGGCAACCTTTCTCGTAAGTTTTGAATATTGGGCTTTGATTTTAGTTGTCCTTGGATTAGCCCATGGTGTTGTCCAACCTGTTGACGATTCGGCAACCAAGGCGCTGTTAATTGTAGCGGCCGTAGGCTTCCCAACAATAGCGAACAGCCTTGATGCGATCCCGGTGATTGGTGCGCATTTGAACCTCATTATCGACCACTTTGCATTATCCATTGGTGGTTACGCCCTGAGTACGCTGGCGCTTGATGTTTGGGGGCGTGTGATGCCTGCAGCAGAAGCTGCATAATCTGCCGCGCTTGAAGTTAATAACTGCACGATGCTTACCGCATCGTGTAGTTGTTAGTCTCCTTGGCTAGCTCTGTTACTTAGCTCTGTTATTTGACCCTCTGTAAATCCTCGTAGTAAATTCTCGTACTAAATAGTCTGTCATTCATCCCCAAACGTTAAGATCATTCGAGGTAAACAATCTCTACTGGTATCACCCCTTCTAATGCTTGTTTATCTCAGCAACGTCTTGGACGCGACAAACCTGCGTCGCAGGGTTGGTGAAATTGATGAGTGATCCATTCAGCAAATGCCGTAGCTATCCTGCTAGACACCTCGCTGCGGTGTTTAGCCGTTTGAGTGCAAAATATGCGCGCCTGCTTTAGAGCCGATAGTGCTGATGATTACCTTGAGCGGTCAATTTTGAGGGTCCCTGGTTGGGTTTTGTCACCTAGAACGCACTCATGCCCGTGGCCTCCTGAAAACGATACAACCAGTACTTGAATCGCGAAGGCTCTTGATAGTGCTCAAATGCTACGGTGAATTGCCTGTCCGGCGTGTTGTGCCAATAGGTCTCAAACATCTTGGCAGCCTCCTGTACCGGCAAGCTGTCCTGTCGCCCGTGAATCTGCACATCGGTTTCCAGATTCAGGTTGTCCAGATTGAGCCGGGTCAAATTAGCGGAGCCGAGGAGGACATCGCTAGTACTATTTTTGTGGTGTATCAGAACCATTTTTACATGGCATTGTTCACCGTGCGTATCACACCAGCGGATGGGGATGCCGGTCTCTGCCAGTTCAGCGGCCACAGGCCGATTGGGTATGCCATTTTTATGAAAGCCAAACGCATCCTTGTTCGGATCGAGAATCAAGCGCAGCTTCGCGCCGCGCCGCGCTGCGGCCTCCAGGGCGCTGATGATCTGACGGTCAGCGAGATAAAACATGATCATGTCGATGGCGTCGCCGAGTTGGCTGCTGTCCAGTTGATCCAGTAAAGCCTGTTTGATTTCACGTTCAGTCAGAATGCGGATATCAATAGTGTGGCTTGAAGTTGGGTGCGTGGCGTCGCTCAATGGCATGTTAAATACAGGCGGGGTGACTCCCTGCAGCGCCAGGATGGCGGCCTCGCTGCGCCATAGATCCTCAACAGCAGGGCCGTCGAAGCGCAAGGCAACATTACGATGGGCGCTGCTGCCGTCATGGGGGTTGCCAGAGGTGACCAGACCCACATAGCTGTTGCCCTGATCGGCAATCAACACCTTGCGATGGTTAGCTTTGAAATTGATCATGCGCAGCCAGCTTCGTGCCGACACTCGCCCAGCCCCAAAGGGGTTGGGCAGGGTTTGTGCGTGACGGTTGCCGAAGGGTTTGATCAGTAGGCGCCAGAACAGGGAGTAAGCTGGATTGCTGCCTGGCAACAGATCCAGGTTGCTGATGACAACCCTGATGCCCTGATCTCGCAGCGCCTCGAAATAGGGCGACGACAGGCCATCATAAACAGTGTTGATCGGGTCGGTGATAACGATAATGGTCATCTTCGGGAAACGCTGTTGCTGGGCAATAAGTCGTTGCGTGAGTTCGGCAGCCAGTGGGCGAGTGTGCTCCGGGGTTTGGCTCTGAAAGTCGTTATATAAAAACATATCAATAAGGAGAAATTGCTGCGCGCCCGCGACCAGTCGAAAGACCTCGTCGAATATGGTTTGGCTGACCTGCCGCTGACCTTGGTCATCGATCCAGGTGTCGTCGTGGAAAAACTGTAGGTGGCTGGCGGAGCTGAATGGCCCGGCAAAAGCAAATCCCGTTGGCAAGCTAGGCATCATGCAATATCCGATAAACACGATTACGGCAGTCATCAACAGTAGTGCTGATAGGGTGCGGGAACTGTCCATGCTCGTGCCAGAGTGAGCGATAAGGGTTTACAATAGCCAACTTTGCGCCAGCGAGATTGATCTTCATCAGTGCCAGCTACGATCAGTTAACGCTTCAGGCTAGTGGTGACCAATATGATTTGTTTAACCGAGCGGCTCTATGTCCGGCAGTTTCAGATGACGGACCTCGATGTTTTTGCCGCCTTGTGTGCTGATGCGGTCGTGTTGCGGTATGTTGGTGATGGTACCCCGTTAACACGGAGTGAAGTCGCAAACTGGATCCAGATCTGCGAACAAAAATATGCCAACCGACGTTATGGCACTTCAGCGGTGTTTACTCGTAGCGATGACCGTTTCATAGGTTATTGCGGTGTGGTGCGCGCGCCGAACAATGATTTCGATGAGCTTGTTTATGTTTTTCACAGCGATGTTTGGGGTCAAGGTTTTGCTACAGAAGTCGCGACAGCCATGCTCGATTACGTTTTCAGCATTAGCGCTTTGACAGATATTTACGCCACGATTGATCCGCTAAACACCGCCTCCATCGGGGTCGTGAAGAAACTCGGTTTTGAGTACGATCGAGAAGAAATGGATGGCTTGGGGCCCGTTGCGTTTTATCGGTTGTCCCGAATCCAGTGGTTAAGCCTGCGGGTCTAGTTGTCGCCCGCAATCGGACGCTCGGGAACCACAACGCGGTCAGCAAAGTCTTTTAGCCTCAGGGGTTGTCGCATGAATGCCGCTGACGTTGTATGGTTGGGCGTTGTAGTAGCCCTTGCAGGGGGCATTCGGGTGAGGAAAATATGTACGACATTATTGTGATTGGTGCCGGCATCGCCGGGGTGTCGGCAGCAGCAGAATTGGCCGCAGATGCCAAGGTGCTGTTGTTGGAGTTGGAAGCCAGGCCGGGCATGCACGCGACGGGGCGATCAGCGGCTTACTATGCGCCCACCTATGGTAATGCTGTCGTCCAAAATCTGACTGCCGCCAGCGAAAGTTTCTTTCGCCGCCCACCGGCCGGATTTACAGACAACCCCCTGCTTCGGCCGCGAGATGCGTTGTTTGTGGGAACGCCAGTCCAGGCCTTGAGTATCGCCGAGATGCAGGCAGAAAATCCCTCATTGATCGCCATGAGCGCCGAGGATCTGGTTCGGCGAGTGCCGATTGTAAAGCCAGGTGTCCTGGCCCAGGGTCTTCTCGATCCGGTGGGCGGTGACCTGGACGTAGATGCTATCCTGCAAGGGTATCTGCGTTTATATCAGCAGCGCGATGGTGAATTACGGACGCGGTCCGGGGTTAAGGGGCTGCGTTATCACGAAGGCCTTTGGCATGTTGATCTGGGCGCCGAGACAGTGACTGCGGCGATTGTGGTCAATGCCGCAGGTGCCTGGGCCGACTCGGTCGCGGCGTTAGCCGCAGTAAAGCCTTTGGGTTTGGTGCCCAAGCGGCGCACGGCTATCTTGCTCAAAGCGCCACCCTCGGTGGATATCGCCGATTGGCCGCTGTTGATTGATGTCGATGAGCAGTTTTACTTTAAGCCCGATGCGGGCCAAATTCTGCTGTCACCGGCAGATGAAACCCCATCGGTGCCCTGTGATGCGCAAGCCGATGAGTTGGATATTGCGGTGGCGATGGATCGATTCCTGCGGGTTGTCGACCTGGATGTTCAGTCCATCAATCATCGTTGGGCGGGTCTGCGCACCTTCGCGCCGGACAAGACCTTTGTGGTAGGTTTCGATGGGCAAGCTAAGGGTTTCTTTTGGCTTGCCGGTCAGGGCGGTTACGGGGTTCAAAGTGCGCCAGGTATGGCGAATCTGGCTCGCCATCTGCTACTCAAAACCACCTTGTCAGCGGCTGACAAACGGCTGCGAGACAGTGTCGAGGCGGTTGCCCCGACACGATTCTCGACCTAGGCTGTCGATGACAGAACCAGTTTTCTGCCGGGTTATTGATCACAGCTGTGGATAGCTGGCCGCAGCATCAATGGGCCACAATGGACCGGTGGCGAACTGGCGCGGAAAAATCTCGATCTTGTGGGTGGTGAGCCCAGGCGTGTCAGCGGTGATGATCTCAGCGGCGATGTCAGTGAAGCCGGCACGAAAATGATTGGAAGACTTCAAAGCGACGATGTCGTAAGCCGTCACGTCGATGCCGAGGGCCTGAAAGGGTCCTATGTCGAAGGTCTGAGAACGTTTTGAGGCGACGATAATGTCCATGCCATCGACCACCAGTCGGGCCATTTTGCCAAGATGCAGGGGCATGCCTTTGAACATGGCGAGCATCCGCAGTTTTCCGTCGTGCAAGGATTTAATGTACGCCGTCAGTGGTAGGG
>JABMOJ010000593.1 GCA_013204195.1 SAR86 cluster bacterium | reverse complement strand
ACCGGCAAATATAAACGACTATAGTGTTTAGCTGAGGCGCTTGCCTGCCGTCGGTTTCAACTAGCAAGCGTTATTGGCAAGCTTTAACCGACAGGCTTCAGTGTCAGGGCTCGGCGGAGCCGGGCCGGTGTGGTGGTCTCAAGCTCAATGCGAGTGCATTGCAGACCCTCGGCAAAGCGCTGTATGCCAAGTTCCAGGGCGCTGATCAGAGCGGCCGTATGGACATGTTGCGAATCAATCTGCAGATGGCGAATGCGCAAAACGCCGGTTTTGCGCTCGGCCTTGCAATCCATGCGACCCATCAATTGATCCCCCCACAGTAGCGGCAAACAAAAATAGCCGTAGCGACGTTTAGCCGCGGGCACATAGCACTCTAGCTGATAGTCAAAGTTGAATAGGCGCAGAATCCGCTTGCGATTGATCACTAGGTTGTCGAAGGGTGACAGAAACTGGACCTGTGTGTGATTCAGCCGCGTGCGAGTGGATTCGAAGAACCCGGGCAGTGTATACCAAGTTTCACCTTCCACATCCACGGCACAGACCTGACCTTCATCGAGTAATTGCTGCAGGGCCGCGGCATAATCGGGCACAAATTCTGGTGCGGTAAAACGCCGAACCGTAGCGCGGGCATAGGTCAGGTCCGCCAAAGTACCAATACCCATGGCCTTAAGAGACTTGAGCAGGCTGAAGCGGGCCCATTCGGTCACTGACGGCATACGGGTATCGATAACCGCGGGCAATACGCGCTCGGTCAAATCATAGACCTTAGCAAACCCCACGCGCTCATGGATCATCAGTTGGCCGCTCAGAAACAGGTATTCGAGGGCGTGTTTAGCCGGCTTCCAATCCCACCAGCCGTTGCTCTGTCGATCTTTTTGCTGTTCAAAGTCCTTCGATTGCAGCGGTCCTTCTGCCGCGATGCGATCAAGCACCCCTTTTGTGAGACGCTGGTCGTGACGACGCTGGACGCCAAAGCCATGCATCATGGGCAGATAGTATCGGTAGTCGTCGATCGGCAGGTAGGCGGCCGCGTGGGACCAGTATTCAAACACCTGGCGATCAACGGCCTGCAGCTGGGTGAGCAGTTCCGGTGTGTAGTTGGGTATGCGGGTCTTTAAAATATGATGGTGAGCGCGGTCAACGACCGAGATTGTATCGATTTGCACGTAACCCAGGGCATCAATAGCGCGGAGCACTGCCGGTTTGCCACGACCGAAGTGAGCACCTTTAAGCAGCCCTTGGTGACGCAGGACGGCACGGCGCGCAGCTGGTACAGAGCAGGTGGGAATCGGTTTCATGGTTGCAGCATAGCAGTTGCCTGGACCCACCGGCATGCTAAGCTGCAAATCAATCGCAACCAGACCATGGGTTGCCTATCACCAGGAGCCTTACAGTGTCGATCAAGGTACTGCTCATCGATACGTTCAATCTGATACGGCGCATCTACGAGGCCGGGCAGGCCCGTAGTGAGTCCATCGAGACGATTGTCGAGGCGAGTCGCCGGTCTCTAGAGAAGGCTTTGCGCCAGCACCAACCAAGCCATGCAATCTCAGTGGTGGACAGTCACGAAACTACCTGGCGCCATGGCCGCTATCCCGGTTACAAAGCGGGTCGAGCGCCGACGCCAGAGATGCTCATGGCACATCTGGATGATTTTAAGTCGGTCTTTGCGAGTCTTGGGGTGGCTAGTCTGGAGCAACCACATCTGGAGGCCGACGATGTGATTGGGACGCTAGCCCAGGGTATCGCTGGCAGTGGCGGGCAGGTGGTGATTCTGTCCACTGACAAGGGTTTTTTGCCGCTGCTGAGCGACCAGGTACAGGTCTATCATCACTTTGAGCAATGCTTTGTTTCACCGGCAGACGTACAAGCCAGGTTTGCGCTGCGCATTGACCAGCTGGCAGATTTTTGGGCGTTGGCGGGTGATCCTACCAACAGTATCAAAGGGGTGCCGAGGGTCGGGAAGAAGACCGCGATTGCATTGTTGCACACCTATGATTCACTCGCTGCCATATTGGCGGCCGAGGCCAGTGATCCTTTGGTTGCCAGGGTTCAGGCCGACGCTGAGTCAGCCCGGTGTTGCCGAGAGTTAACCAGCCTGAAAACTGATTTAGCGCTGGGTGTTAACCTCAAAAGTTATCGACTCTAGGCACCTGGTCGCCGGTCTTCAAGCGGCAAAAGTGTGCTTGCAGGCCCTGTTTTCCGCCTCAGGAAGGTTGTTTTTGTCGGGATAGACGTGGGTCAAGACAATCTAAAGTGGTAGACTGCGGCTTTTACGTTAGACGGAAAATGCCGTGACCGACCCCATCCATTGTTTTAAAGCCTACGACCTGCGTGGGCGTGTTCCAGACCAACTGAACGAGTCTATCGCCTATCGCGTCGGTCGTGCCTATGCAGCGTTTCTGCAGCCCAAGCGGGTTGTGGTGGGCCACGACATACGTCTGTCTAGCCCGTCTCTATGTGATGCGCTGATTGAAGGTTTGCTGGACAGTGGCGTGGATGTCTTCCATATCGGTGAATGTGGCAC
This sequence comes from SAR86 cluster bacterium, assembly GCA_013204195.1. Classification (GTDB taxonomy): domain Bacteria; phylum Pseudomonadota; class Gammaproteobacteria; order Pseudomonadales; family Azotimanducaceae; genus UBA4582. The sequence goes on along the minus strand of JABMOJ010000593.1, from coordinate 1,806 downwards.
TGAGGAAATCTACTTTGCCACCTCCCATTTTGAGATGGACGGCGGTATCGTTGTGACCGCCAGCCATAACCCCAAAGACTATAATGGTATGAAGCTGGTGCGGGAGGATTCGAAACCCATTAGTGGTGATACTGGTCTGTTTGAGATTCAACGCTTGGCTGAGGAGAATGCCTTTCCCGCGAGTACGCGAATTGGCAAGCTGGCGCGACTTGAACATCGTGCAGCCTATAAAGACAAACTCCTTGCCTACGTCGACAATGAGACGATAAAGCCCCTTAAAATTGTTGTTAACAGTGGTAATGGCGGTGCCGGCGCGGTGATTGATTTATTAGAGGCAGCGCTGCCATTTACGTTCATCAAGCTGCAGCATGTTGCTGACGGGCACTTCCCCAACGGTGTGCCAAACCCGCTGTTGGAAGCTAATCGTCAACCCACGATTGATGCCATCTTAGCGCATGGTGCAGATCTGGGTATCGCTTGGGACGGTGACTTTGATCGTTGTTTTTTCTTTGATGCCAGTGGGCGTTTTATTGAGGGTTACTACATCGTTGGCTTGCTTGCTGAAGCGTTTCTGCAACAACAACCCGGTAGCAAGATCGTGCACGACCCACGGTTGACCTGGAATACGATTGATATCGTCAACCGCGGCGGTGGTACACCCATACTCAGCAAGACCGGTCATGCCTTTATCAAAGAGCGGATGCGGCTTGAGAATGCGGTTTACGGTGGCGAGATGAGCGCCCATCATTATTTTCGGGATTTTGCCTACTGTGACAGTGGCATGGTGCCTTGGCTATTGGTGGTGGGCTTGATGTCGAGTCGGGGCAAGAGCCTCGCGGCAATGGTGGATGAGCGCATGTTGGCGTTCCCCGCTAGTGGTGAAATCAATCGCCGCATCGATGATGCTGCCGCGGTGTTAGCAACCCTCGAGGCGCACTATGGCGCCGACGCAATCGCCACCGATCACACCGATGGGCTGAGTATGGAATTTGCTCAATGGCGGTTTAATGTGCGTATGTCGAATACTGAGCCGGTGGTTCGATTGAACGTAGAATCGCGAGGCGATACGGACTTGATGCAGACCAAAACCGCAGAACTTCTGGCGTTGATGGGAGGCGAGGCGCTGTGACTCAAGTTGTTGCGAATCAGATATCTCTAGAATACGAGGCTCGCGGCGATCAGCAGCAGCCCACTGTGATATTGATGCGGGGTTTGGGTACACAACTGATCGATTGGCCAGAGGTTTTGCTGGACGGGTTGGTAGAGCAGGGCTTTCATGTTGTTGTTTTCGATAATCGCGACGTGGGCTTGTCCGAGTCTTTTACTCAGGCGGGATTGCCTGACCTGTCTGCCATCGTTCGAGGCGATAGAGGGACGCTGGCCTATGATCTGCAGGATATGGCGAATGATGTCATCGGACTAATGGATGCGCTTGGCATTCAGCGCGCGCATGTTATGGGGATTTCTATGGGCGGTATGATCGCCCAAGTACTTGCGGCCACCCATGGAGCACGCTTGCTATCCATGATATCCATGATGTCATCAAGCAGTCGCCGAGGCTTGCCAGGCGCGACGCCGGCGGCCCAGGCGTCCTTGACCGCCAGCCCTGATCCGGCGGGCGGTAAGGCGGCGGCGATTGCGCTGACAGCGGAAGGCCTGCTGATTTGTGGTAGTCCAGCCTACCCCGAGACCCTTGAAGAACGTTTGGCAATCGCCCAAAAAAGATTCGATCGAAATCACAACCCGGCTGGCGTTGCGCGTCAAATGGCGGCGGTGATGGCGACCGGTGATCGCACGGGGCTGCTT